>JBCNVC010000117.1:0-3695 GCA_039630395.1 Candidatus Kryptonium sp.
GATCTTTTGGTGGAATCTGCCCTTGAGAAAGCCTATGAAGTTATCAGTCAAGTTAATCCAAGGGTAGTTTTGCTCTCTGTTTATCGGGAAAGAAGAGCCAAAAGAAAAGCCAAAATTTTCCCCTATCCAGCGGATAATCCTTTAAAGAGGCTTAAAGCCTTTATAAATGGTCTTTATTCTGAGGGACTTTACCTTTTTCATCACTCCCTATTTGAAAATTTTAGATTTAATAGCAAATTAAAGGTGAGGGAAGATTGGGTCCTTAAGGGATTGATTTTTGCTTTATATAAACCAGTAGTAATAAAGGAGCCTTTAGCTATAATCAGAGATCACCCACAGAGATTGAGAAAAAACACTCAATATTATTTAGAGGCAACTTTACTTTCGGTAGAAGAGCTCTTTAGTAGATTGCCAAAGGAGTTTGAAGTTCTCAAAAGGTTTGCACTGGGAAGGGCTTATATGGAATTGGGGATTAAAGCATCTCATGGAAGGAACTATGAGGAGGCTTTCGTTTATTATAGCAAGGCCATCAAATCAGATCCCAAACTACTTTGCGACTTAAGGTTTGTTAAGAAACTTGTCAAGAGTTACCTTTTGAAATATTTTGCTTCATGAGTCATACCTTTACTTTCCTTGAAGAAAAAGGTGTTATCGTAAATAAAGATCATTATAAAGATCTGAAAACCACCTCTTTGATTGATAAAATTCAAGATTGGGAAGCTCTTGATAGAGATTTTTTGATCACTTTTCGCCATGCCAAACATTATCGACGTTTCAAAGCCATAAAGATTCAAGATAAAGAGATATATATAAAAAAATACCTGATGAATCTCTATGAAGCAGAGAAGGAGTGGCAAAACATTCAATTGCTCTGGCAAAAGGGATTTCCTACCTCAATTCCAGTGTTCTTATATATTGATAAAGACTTCGCTATTGTTGGAACAGAGCGGGTTCCTGGAATTACCATCCCCACATTGTTGGAAAATAATGCGGAATTGATTATGGATTTTATCAAAGAGCTCGCAATCTTTTTAGCACGTTTCCACAAAGAAGGTTTCTGCCATCAAGACTGCTACCTCAACCACTTTTACTATGACCCCTCCACCAAATCCATGAGAATTATCGATGTATCGAGGGTTCTTTTCAAACCAACTTTTCTCATATACTATTTTGCAAAGGATCTAAGTCAGTTAAGATTTTCCTTTTGGAAATACTTTGAGGAAAACTTTGCAGAAGCCTGGAAAACCTTTATTGAAGAATACGAGAAACATTACAAAAAAGCAAATACGATAGAAAACTTCCTTATTGAATTCAAATTTCGCAAAATCCTAAGGCGAGCAATGAGAAAAGGACAAAGATGGTCAAAAAATGGATTTTAGGAGCAGAGTCTATTAGCCTCTCAGGTTCTATCACCTGTGGAGATCCCATATATATCTATCTTTCTCCTTCTAAAGATTATGTTCTCACAAGTAAGTCCCTAAAGGAGTTACTAGACCATCCATTGGTGAAGAAACCTTTAAGAATATCGGAAGATGCAATCTCCTTTTACCTTCAAAGCGGAGTTATACCAACGCCTAGAACTATTTACAAAGACATCTTTCTCCTCGGTTTAGGTGATAGAGTGGTAATAAAAAAGATTCACAATGAAATAGAGCTAAACTTTTGCCATGAATTTCCCTTCCGTAATTCTCAGAGAGATATAGATGGTAATTTTAATGAGCATTATGTCTTTGATTGTATTGTGCGTCATGTGAAAAGAGCAATTACGAAAGAGGCACCTATTTATTTATTTCAAAGTCTTGGAAAAGATAGTAATACTATCGCATTAGCTCTCTCTAAATCTGATTTGAGAGATCGAATAATCTGTCTTACATTGGCAACTAATGATAAAAAAGATGAAAGTGAAGTTGCTAGCTTCGTAGCAAAAAAGTTAGGACTTGTTCATAAAAAACTCTACTTGCCAGAGAGAATAACTCCTAAAGTAGAATCTCTGTTAGATTATTATTTTGAAAACTCTCCATATCCATGTCCTGACGGCACATCCCTTGCATATCCTCTATATACACTTCAAATTGAATTTAAAGATACCTATGTTATCGATGGTAGTGGCAACGATGTCTATTTTGGACATGTACCAAGACCCATCGAATACAAAAGACAAAAAATCTACTCCCTTTTTCATTTTTTAAGACCACTAAGTGAACTTTTACCCTCGGGAAATTTCTTACAAGGGCTTACTAAAACTAAAGCAGAATGGATTGGCTTGGGTGGTTTTACCTATAGTGACACAAAGAAGCTTTACACCAAAGCGACTATGGTCTATAACTATTGGTTAGATGAGACTAAAAAAAGAGGGAATTGGGACTATTTTGATCTCAAAGCAGATCTATGGGGCACTCATGTGGAACTCGGAAATGTTATTGGAAAAGTGCAAAATTTTGCCCATGTCTTTGGAGCAACTCTTATTTTACCTTGGACATCACCAGAGATTGCTAATTACATAGGAAGATTACCGGAAAAGATTCTCTTTGACAGAAATTTGTTTAGAAATAAAATACCCCTCAGAGAGTTGCTCAAAAAACATTTGGATCTCGATTCTGATAAATTGGGCAAATACTCCTATGGGTTTGACGCATATGCTCTTTTGAAAAAGATGCCGGGGAAAGTCGATGAAGAAATTATCTCTTGTAAACTATGGAACAAACGAGAGGCAGAGAGGTTATGCGTCTATCTAAGAAACAGAGACAAAAAGAAATTTTTCAGAAATTTATTAATCAGACTCTTCATACTCTCTACCTGGTATAATCACAATCGTTATTTAAGATAAGTCTAGCATCTCTTTGAAGAGTTTTATAGTTCTATCCTTTAGAATTTCGGCTGAAAATCTCTTAGCAACCACTTCTCGAGCATTTTTTCCGAGAGCTAATCTCTCATCCTCAGGGAGGTTCAATATTTTCTCAATAGCGGAAGCCAGAGCCTGAGGATCACCCTTTGGTACCATAATGCCAAAGGTTAGTTCATCTTGGAAAAGATCGGGAATTCCCTCAGCATCGGTAGCAATTATAGGCAGGCCAGAGGCCATAGCCTCAAGAACTGCAAGAGGCATCCCTTCTCTGTTTGTAGCATAAACAAAGAGATCTAGAGCTTTTAATATTTTAGGCACCTCATTTGCACTGACTCTACCAAAAAAAATAACTTCATTCATTAGACCCAAATGTTCCACTAATTTCTTACACCTATCTTCGTAGGGTCCATCCCCCACCAATATTAATCTTAGATTATATCCATTGTCTTTGAGTTTTTTGACGGCCCAAATAAGACATCTTTGATCTTTTTCTCCTCTAAATCTTGCTATCATTCCTAAAATAGGCACATCTAACGGAAGATTGTAATGTATCTTTACTTCCTCTTTACTTATATCAACGTCAAATTCCGAAAGATCAATTCCGGAGTATAATATTTCTACTTCATTCTCTCTGACTAATCCTTGAGATATCATCTCTTCCTTCAGTGCTAAGCTGTTTACGAGAATTTTATCGATCTTCCTTTTGAATATTTTGAATAGAATTTTTCGGTGACATCCCTTAAATGTGCCAGAAATAACAGCGTGGAAGATTATCTTTAGTTTGGGATAAAACAATTTGCAAAACCAAAGGTATCGCAAAAGTTTATATCTGTGCGTCAAAACAACTTTG
>JBCNVC010000118.1:0-3680 GCA_039630395.1 Candidatus Kryptonium sp.
GGAATCCAGCCTTCACCTGTCGTCATTTGAATCGTACCTGTGAGGGATTGAAACTATTTTAACTCCTTTTGTTTGTTTTGTTATTGAAATCGTTTGAATCGTACCTGTGAGGGATTGAAACTCGGATGCGGATACCGCTTCCAGTCAACCGTCTTATATTTGAATCGTACCTGTGAGGGATTGAAACATTTCACAGAAACTGTTTCTGGCGTTTCTTCTCTTTTATTTGAATCGTACCTGTGAGGGATTGAAACTTGCTTAAAGTGTGCTGAAATGAGACATAAATGCAATTTTGAATCGTACCTGTGAGGGATTGAAACCTTAAATATGCACGCGGTATTAAAGAAATTAATTAATTTGAATCGTACCTGTGAGGGATTGAAACTGTAATAAGTAAATGTTATCCGTATACTTTACCATCTTTGAATCGTACCTGTGAGGGATTGAAACTATTTTTACCTCATTTGGCACTTCACCTTGAAATTGTTTGAATCGTACCTGTGAGGGATTGAAACTGGATCAGGTTGGCGATTACTGAATGCAAAAATTCGGGTTTGAATCGTACCTGTGAGGGATTGAAACCAAGATTACTAAACATTTCGGGCGTGAATGTCAAGTGTTTGAATCGTACCTGTGAGGGATTGAAACAGATTAGGCTATGAACATCATGGCAGGCCGAGTTAGTTTGAATCGTACCTGTGAGGGATTGAAACGACGATTTGATAGTTGCTACTTGTTCAACTTTAGTTGTGGTTTGAATCGTACCTGTGAGGGATTGAAACAATTTGCAAAAATTTTAGAGCAAGCAAAAAATAATGAGTGTTTGAATCGTACCTGTGAGGGATTGAAACGGGAAGATGCTCGTAAGATAAACTATGAACACCCCAGTTTGAATCGTACCTGTGAGGGATTGAAACGTCAACAACATTCAACTTATATGCAACACCACCCTTAAGTTTGAATCGTACCTGTGAGGGATTGAAACTTGCCTGGAAAAAACCAGGCGAAGCGGAGATAAGAGAGTTTGAATCGTACCTGTGAGGGATTGAAACATCCAACGCAGCAAAAGTCTATATTGTTTTCTCGGATAGCGAGTTTGAATCGTACCTGTGAGGGATTGAAACTGTTAAACTGCTTGCTGTGGGCAAAAAAAATAAGTGGTTTGAATCGTACCTGTGAGGGATTGAAACAGTATCAGCATTGCGGAGCAAGTAAATATTATTGCTGTTTGAATCGTACCTGTGAGGGATTGAAACCAAAATTAGTTCGCCAAGACTTGCCCGCTGAATGTCGTTTGAATCGTACCTGTGAGGGATTGAAACCCATAAAACAGAGAAACTTGAGAATATTTTAACTTAAGTTTGAATCGTACCTGTGAGGGATTGAAACTGCAAGTTAAATCACATTTTCTTAAAAACTGATTGATGTTTGAATCGAACCTGTGAGGGATTGAAACATAAATACCATCTTTCCGTTCTGCACTAACAACTTATCGTTTGAATCGTACCTGTGAGGGATTGAAACGCTTGCGTGCTTGCCTGCTTGCTTGTTGCTTGTGTGGTTTGAATCGTACCTGTGAGGGATTGAAACTGGCATTTCTCTATTTTGTTTTTATTTCACTTTAACGTTTGAATCGTACCTGTGAGGGATTGAAACGGCACTTCTCCATAGAATTCCAGAAAAACGGACTTTCCATGTTTGAATCGTACCTGTGAGGGATTGAAACGATATCTACGGAACGCTTGTCAAAGCATATCTTGCAGTGTTTGAATCGTACCTGTGAGGGATTGAAACTTCAACTGTTTCAGTGCTCTTATCCTCTTTTTCTAAAACGTTTGAATCGTACCTGTGAGGGATTGAAACAAATTTAGACCTGTCAATTTCAAAAAACTTGCTATTTGTTTGAATCGTACCTGTGAGGGATTGAAACTGTTGCGGTAATTCATCACCAAAAAAACTACTCTGGCAGTTTGAATCGTACCTGTGAGGGATTGAAACTGTTTGTGTTTATTTCTAAACTAAACAACAAACATCGTTTGAATCGTGCCTGTGGGGATTGAAATGGAGAGGTGATTTCTTTTGTCTTCAATCTTGCCACTGTTTGAATTGTACCTGTATCGTGGTATTTAAATCATGCCTATGGGGGATTGAAGCGGTGTTTACTTTTTGTTTACTTGAAGGTTAAAGTGAGTTTGAATTATATTTGTGATGGATTGAAACTTGGGTGCATTTAACTTTGAATTTTGAGCGTTTGAAAAAGATTTTTAATGAACTCTGTTTGCGCATGTTTACTTGAAGTAATCTCGTCGTTTTTTAGATCAAATTTTTTAGCTATTAGAAGTTAAACTCAAAAATGATATTAAGTATGGGGAGCATTGCTGTTATTGGGGTTGATGTTGGAGGAACAAAGATGACTTCGGCGTTAGCAAGGCAAGATGGTCAAATCATCAAGTTATTAAGGATCAAAACGAAACCTGATGAGGGAGCTAAAGGTGGTTTTAGGGCAATTTGTGAAATGATCCAAGAACTGTTAGATGAAGGAAAAAGGGAAAGCTTAAAGGTAGTATGTATTGGGATTGGTTTCGGTGGTCCGGTTAATTTTGAACGAGGTATTGTTTACCTTTCTCATCATATTCACGGCTGGGAGAATTTCCCGTTGAAGGAAGAAATTGAAAAGCGCTTTAACATCACTACATTTGTTGATAATGATGCAAACGCTGGGACGCTTGGTGAATGGATTTTCGGAGCTGGGAAGGGCGTTGACGATTTGCTTTATGTCAACATTGGAACAGGCATAGGTGGTGGCATTATTAGCGGTGGTAAGTTAATTCGTGGGTGTAGGAACTTAGCTGGGGAAATTGGTCATTTGACTGTAAATCCCAACGGGTCTATTTGCGCTTGTGGTCGGAAAGGATGCTTGGAAACATTTGCGTCAGGTAGTGCCATAGGGCGAGAGGGAACGAAAAGATTTGGTAGGGCAATAAAAAGTGAGGAAGTTTTTCAACTTGCTAATGAAGGAAATAAGGTTGCTAAACAAATTATAGATGAAGCGGTTGATGCATTGGCTTTTGCTATTGGAGCGGCTGTAAATTTGTTTAATCCCAGGCTTGTAATCTTGGGGGGCGGTGTTAGTGAAGCTCCGGAAAATTTATTAATTGAACCTTTAAAACTTCGTTTGTTGCGATATACTTTACCTCAAACAGCTGAAGGTTTAGAAGTTGTCAGAGCGAAGCTTGGCTATGAGGCGGGAATTATGGGTGCTATCGCCTTGGCAATTACAACATTTTTATAGAAGAAAGAAACGAAGGTTGGTAGTTAGATAAATATGTTTCTACCTCAGGAAAATTTTCAAGGGGCGAATTTCAAAAACTACATAGTTTTGGAACTACATAGTTTTCGTATAAGGGTATTGACTTTTTGATGTGAAAAAGTTATATTAAAAGCGCTCGTGTGTGAAATTATTTGTTTACAGTTTGAATCGTACCTGTGAGGGATTGAAACGGAGGGATTTCCTCGTAAATTGTAATATCTATATTGTTGTTTGAATCGTACCTGTGAGGGATTGAAACTGGAATATCGGGCGGAAAGGGGCATTGTTAAGCCCTTGTTTGAATCGAACCTGTGAGGGATTGGGGTATGTTTGATTTTGTTTGTTGGTTTGTGTGGTTGTTGAGTTTGGA
>JBCNVC010000119.1:0-3537 GCA_039630395.1 Candidatus Kryptonium sp.
TCTTTATCGTTAATTCTCCATGGAAGAGCTACCCAGTAGATTTCTGGGAATTCGGAAAGTTGGGAGTCAATTTTGTTTCGTATTTTATCTGAGATGTGTGATTCAAGTTTAAATTCTGAAAAAATCGTCTCTTTTGCTTCTTGAATTGAGTCTTTTGTTATCTTTTCTCTCATTCGCACCACTATATCATTGATTTCACTTTCATTGCTTAATGGCAAAATAGCAACAAACCTGTTTGGAATGGTTGGAATAAGAATTGAAGCCTCATCAAAACCAATAGGCTCAATCCCCAATTTATGCTTCATCCAAAAATCCACAAACGGTTGCTTGTATAAATCCGGATATATTATATTCGTAGGACCATACATATCTATTATCACTTCTATCACCTTGAATGTAAGGAAGGATAAAATGAAACTCCCCATGTAGAAATCCTGAGTCTTCCTCGCCTGCGCAATAAAGCTCTGCACAGGACCTATGCTGAAAAGAAACAAAGAGTTATTTTGAATGAGGCGACCGCTTCCACTATCCAAATACGCATTTATAGCAGAAGCAATCTTCAAATGCTCCCATATTGAATGATCAGGAACCCTCGTATCCGCCGGAAGTATTGGAAGATATTCTACCCAGCTTTTCCCCTTGGCTTTCTCAAAAATTAAATCCTGCAAATTCCTCCATATGTAGAAGAACTTACGCTTATCATCAAAATCGTTCTTCCCCTCAATCCCTCTATAAGCACTTTCAACATCAGGAAAAATAAATTCTTTAGAAAACATCTTAACATTTACATCAATCTTCCCATCGCTAAATGGATGCCTTATCTCCGTGAAATCCTGAAATATACCCTTCGGCAACAAACCTCTCTCCATACAAGAAGCTATCCAATCAGGTCCCTCAACCTTATCAACATCAGATACACCAATAATGTCAGCATAATGCTTCGCCCTCTGCACATGATTTCTTATATCAAAACATTTGTCAATTGGATCATGCAGAAAAATTTTTAACTTATCACCCCAATATTTTTTAGATTCGCTCATATCTCCAATTTCTCCGTATCTTTTTTGCTTAAATATTCTACAAAATTATCTATTACTCCTTTCTGTATTTCATATAAAGAACTTTTAAGCAACCAGACATCTCGCCCATTTTTTCGCTCCTTTTCCTCCTCACCAACATAATCTACACCTCCAACTGACAAGATAACTACAACAGGGAAATAATATTTTCCAGATTTTATTAGTTTAAAAATTACCGGAGAAGCCCAGCGAGTCGATAATCTTGCTTCGTTATCTAAATATGGAACTATTCTCTTTGTTCTTTTTATCCTCTTTTCGAAAAAATCAGAGTATATTATCGGCATTCCAAAAATAGCTCTCCGATAATTGTTACGAAGTTTACTTCTATAATCCTTGTACAATTCACCTAAAAATTCCAATGCTTCCTTCCAATCTCGCCAATTTTCCCCCTCTCTTTGCTTATCAAAGATAATAATTTTTGCACCCCTTAGATTTGTGTATTTGCTGGTTCTTCCCTTTTGATAACAAATTTGTTTTATGGTTTCTATATTTGATCTGATAAAATCTTTCAATTCTGCTTTGTTTTCCGCCTTGCAACAAAAATTTACTCCATTAATCTCCTCAACCTGACGATCTTCAATTTGACAGTTTAAAACCTCAATATTCCCCCCACCTCTTCTCGCCCTTGTCCCAAACCCACCAAGATATATAGCAAGCCAAAGTGACGCAAGTCCCACAGNNCAGATACACCAATAATGTCAGCATAATCCTTCGCCCTCTGCACATGATTTCTTATATCAAAACATTTGTCAATTGGATCATGTAGAAAAATTTTTAACTTTCCTGTAAAATCCGTCATAATAAATCCTCCACAAAATTTTTCTGTATAGATAAGTCACACTTTGGATATTTCTTGGGGAAATAATTGTTCAAAATAGTAATTATTGGATATAGTCCATCGTTCATTTTCACCACTGAAACATAAATTGGAGATGCCATTCTTGGATTTCCACTTCCCAAAGATGGATTTCTATTTTTATGAGAAGCGCGCCCTATTGCCTTTAAAACATCATCCGAACTACTAAATTTTTTACCACTAATGATTATTTCCCTTATCCAAGGATAATCTCCTCCTTTGCCTCTGTTTTTTATAGCCTTTATGCTTGGATCAATTGAAGATGAGCCAAGTTCAAAGGCGCTATTTATATCTTTCAGTTTATTTAATATCGTCCCCAAATCTATGTTGAAAGACGGTGAAATTATCTCAAAACTTCCAAAACCTCTCCTTGACCGTTTCCCAAAACCGCCTAAAACAAATGTCAAGTATATCAAACTTTCAACCTCGGTTTTGTATTTATCAGGATAACTAACCAATATATCAATTTCTTTGCCTTGTTTGATTGCTTTTAATCTAAATGCCTTTCTACATTCCGAATTACCGTCAACAAGACATGATTTTGCTTTGTGATGCGGTAAAGGTTGATACTCTATCACATCAGAAGGTTCTAATTTAGAATCTATCAAAATTTTCAACTTGCTTTTTATGTGCTTTTCCTTGATTCTATCATCTTCTCTCACTTTCACCACCCCTCCGAAAATTTCCCCCTCTTCTTCTCTCAAAACCTCTATACTATCCCTCGCCATTATCGCCCTCCACCACCAACGCATCATCCCCTTGAATTCTGAAGCCCTCAACTCTGGAGTAACATTATCAGCTCCAAACATAAACATGGGCGTGATCAATCTGCACTTTAATGTAACTTTGTTCATACATTAACTTAATATGTTTATTTTATCCGTTTCCAAATTAAACCTAAAATATCCCTCGCCTCCAAACCAAGATGTATATCTAATACTTGATCACCCTCGCAACCTCTCTTGCCTCAACGCTATCTTTAAAGAACATATGTTCATCCCCGATTTTCTTAAGATCACTCCATAGCTCATCTACAAGAGAATAGCTCGGCTTTACTAACCTATTTCCAAATCTTAGCTTTTCATCAACCGGCAAAAACTCACCCGACAATCTTATAACCATCCAATAATACTTTCCTTCAGATTCTACCACTTTAAATATCAAAGGTGAACTCCGCCTACCCGATTTCGTAGATACCAATTTACCTCTGCTACTGTAAACTACCGGAATTCCGAACGCGCCAAGTTCAAATACCCTTTTTCTGTGCTTTTTTCTAAAAAATAAATACATTTCACCGATCTCGTTCAAAGCTTCAACCCAATTGCCCTTGTGATTTTTAGCGATTATAAATCTTGACTGCGAAACATTAGAATATGTGTTCGCGATACTCCTCGTCTTATCTCGCTTCACAAATGAAAAAACTTTTTCAAAGTTGCTTACGATCCATCTCGCAACTTCATCCGCGTTTCTACCAGCGACCTTAAAACTAAAGCCATCAAATTCTTTTATCTCATTTACCACTTGTATATTCCCCCCACCTCTTCTCGCCC
The DNA here is from genome assembly GCA_039630395.1 of Candidatus Kryptonium sp. Taxonomy (GTDB): domain Bacteria; phylum Bacteroidota; class Ignavibacteria; order Kryptoniales; family Kryptoniaceae; genus Kryptonium. The sequence goes on from JBCNVC010000119.1 coordinate 3,486, forward strand.
TTGTCCCAAACCCACCAAGATATATAGCAAGCCAAAGTGACGCAAGTCCCAC
>JBCNVC010000012.1:0-45874 GCA_039630395.1 Candidatus Kryptonium sp.
CACCGATTTGAGCCCAAATAAGAGCAGTGGTGATCTGCCTTTGGTTAAAACCAGTTACTCTTTGGGTGTCTGCGAAGAACGGAGTTACAACATCTATCCGTGCCGCTGTGGCTGCATTTGGGGAACCAGCAGGTCCACTGTATTCAAGTATATAATCTCCGCCAAGCGTATCAGGAATAACAAATTGATATAAAGCTTTAGGTATTTGATCTGTTCCGGTGTAGACCCTGCTATAGCGATTTCCACCAGGGATTGGAAATGGATAAGGACTTGTAACACTATTTAGCCATCCAGTTGGAGTTTCTTGGTATAAAACTTCATTACCACCCGGTGCTCTCCAGTGCGGTTCGCTTCCATCGCTTGCATTCATAATGAAATTGTAGTTTATTCCTTGTCCAACAACATGCAAATAAGCAATCGGTTCTAATGGATCATCGCTTTCTATGGCGAGTGAATCAACAGCAAATTCTTCTTGATATGGTCTAAAAACAATGGTGAGATCATAATAACTTCCCGGGTTTATTCTTATCGGCATTGGGTCATTTGTGTAAAATCTACCTGTTCGCCCATAAACATTATAAATTGTTAAAACACTGTCACCAAGGTTATACAAACGAACTTTCTTTTCGGCTGTTTCTCCAGTTGTAACCTCTGGGAAAGTTTCACCTACTCTATAAAGTGCAAAATGGTCCATATTTGGTCTTGTTGTGTCTGGCGTTGTCAATTGCCATGGATTTCCTTTCATTCTTCGTCCAAATTCAAGATCACGAGGGAGGTCGCTTCGCAACACTCTAACAGCGTCAACTCTCAAAAACGCTGGTGTTAAGGTATCGGCACCTATTGTAACGATCGTTGGTGCACCTGCATTTAATCTTAAAATTGTTAGTGGATACCAAGAACCATCACCGGCGTTTTGTGTTGGTCTCCATAACCCTGCCCATTGCAAAACAGGTAGATCTGCACCATTTAGCATTTGGTTATGTCTTAATGAATCAGCATAAACCCCTTCACCAAATCTTTCTACAGTGACATAACTATTTGGCGAAGCATTACCACTTTGCTGTAAATAGTAATAAAGAATGTAGTAATCATCTTTGTCAAGGATATTTTGCTGTGTTTGGGTTGGGATACCAAATATATACCTTGCCCATGCCCCAGATGGACTTCCGGCTGTAAATGGTGTTCGCCTGTGATCAGGTCCAACATTTGCTCCTCCAGTATTTGTAAACCAACCAGGTCCAGGTTGACCGCTCGCAACAGAGTTAGGTGGTTTTTCGTAGTATCCATCAGTTGAATCACGATCTACCTCCCAATTTGCTGATGTTCCAGCTAAATTTGGTGTATTATCAACTGTGAACCACTTATGCTTTGTCGTGTCAAGCGGTGCCCATTGTGAATAAAGATTACCCGAAAGCAAAATTAAAATGACTATGATTAAAAATGTTAAGCGACGCATATAGTTTCACCTCTTTATTATTTTTTGCGTTTTAAGAGAGTTATACGAATTATTCCAGGTTTTCCAAGAAACCTGTCATATCCAACCGGAATAACTTTGTAATATACCCAGATGCTATCTTCAGTAAAGCTTGGAATGGTTGAGTCAGCATAACTTGGAACTTTTACCGGTGGCTGAAGAAACGAGAGTTTGCCACCGGCAGTATCACGCAGAGCCCGATAAACTTCCCATTCCCTTAGGTTTCCATTGTCAGTGTATTCCCAATTTAAAGTAATGAGATATTTTCCAGTTCTTGTGGTATCAGTCCTTGCTTGTAGGTTTTTAACCTCCGGAACCCTTTGATTGTGTGTTGGTACAATTAAGTCTCTTGGCTTATCGCACCCATAATGTAAAATGGCGATCAAAGAAATCAATAAACAAGCAGAAAATACGGATTTTGGCATTGCTAAAAAAAATTATTTTTTACATCCTAAAAATAAACTAATTTTAGTCCCATAAAAAGCAGGCAAATTGAATGAAAATTTGAGGTGGATTCAAAATTTTTTACTATGATCCAGATTCACTTAGAGAATCTATTTATCCCCTTTTTAAAATTGAGGTCCAAACTGGCGGACCAGTTCTTTTTCAGTGTTGTTAGGGTCATTTTGAAATGATAATGTGTTAAATTAAATCGTCAGAAAAGTTGATAATTTATCGTGCGCTTTTTATCTTTATCAAGTAAATCTAAATGTTACTGGATGATACAAGTTTAAAAATTCAACAAAGAAAGATGTAGAAAATGATACTTAGCGACAAGAGAATTCTTGAGGAAATTGAGAAAGGTAATATCGTAATTGATCCATTTGATATAAATTGTCTTGGAACAAATAGTTATGATGTGCATCTTGGTGAATGGATGGCTGTTTACAAAAATGAAATACTTGATGCGAAAATAGAGAATGAGCTTGAGTATTTCAAGATCCCACCTGAGGGTTTAATTCTTTATCCGAATCGACTTTACTTGGGGGTAACGCTTGAATATACTGAAACACACGGTTTCGTCCCATTTCTTGAAGGAAAATCAAGTGTTGGGCGACTTGGAATTGATATTCATTCCACGGCTGGAAAAGGAGACGCTGGTTATTGCAATCACTGGACACTTGAAATATCGGTGAAGCAACCGGTTAGAATTTATGCCGGAATGCCTATCGGTCAGCTAATTTATTTTGAGATCTCCGGAGAGATCTTAACACCTTACAACAGAAAGAAAACAGCTAAATATAATCAGCGCTCCAACAAGCCGATCGGCTCAATGATGTGGAAAAATTTTTTGTAAACGCTAAGCTTTGATGCTTTTGAATTATTTGAAAAATTATTAACATTTAAAATCATTTGTAAAGTTTATCTTCATAAGCGATAGCTCTCACCATTTGGGTGTAAAGAGGATGGGTAAAGTTAAGCGTATCTAAACACTTGACAAATTCAAAAATTTTTTTATATTTATAACTGAAAACTGATTTAAAACAAATTGTAAACACTTTATGAATGTTGGTCTTGTGTTTAACCTGAAGAAAGAAAGAAACGATGATTCATCTGGAGATGACTCGTTTAGTAATGTTAAGTTCTTAAATAAGTTAAGTGGCGAACAAAAAGAAGTTCTCATTGACGATACATATGCCGAATGGGATACCTGGGAGACAATAAACGCTGTTAAACTCGCGCTTGAAGAAAATCACACCGTTACACTAATTGAAGCTGATGAAAACATCTTTGAAAACCTCAAAAGAACAAGACCTGATATAGTCTTCAACATCGCCGAAGGGTTTTACGGGGTAAGCAGGGAAGCCCAAGTGCCAGCCATTCTTGAAATGTTAAACATACCTTACACTGGAAGCGATCCTCTCACACTTTCCATATGCTTAGATAAAGCGAGAACAAAAGAAATTTTATCCTATCACAGAATCCCAACCGCGAAGTTTTTCGTAGTTGAAAATCTTGATGAGTTTGATGGGAATGTTGAACTTGAATTTCCGCTCATAGTTAAGCCATTACACGAGGGTTCAAGCAAGGGTATTTTCAACTCATCCGTCGTTGAAAATAAAAGTGAACTTTTCCGAGAGATAGAAAGAATATTGATAACATATAAAGAACCAGCTCTTGTTGAGGAATTTTTGCCCGGAAGAGAATTTACTGTTGCAATTCTTGGAAATGGCAAAGAAGCTCGTGTTCTACCAATAGTTGAAATTAAATTTGATGCTTTACCTGAAGAGGCAAAACCAATTTATTCGTTTGAAGCGAAATGGATATGGGATACCCCAGAAAAACCACTTGATATTTTCAAATGCCCAGCTGAAATAGACGATAAACTTAAAGAAGATATTGAGAAAATAGCGCTTTCAACATTTAGAGTTTTGCGTTGTCGAGATTGGTGCAGGATTGATATGCGCCTTGACAAAAACGGAATCCCAAACATACTTGAGGTTAATCCATTGCCTGGTATCCTTCCAAATCCAGAAGATAATTCATGCTTTCCGAAAGCAGCACGTGCAGCGGGGTTAACTTACAATCAAATGATAAACGAAGTTTTAAACGCGGCGCTAAAAAGATACAAAATGATTTAAAATGATTGATATTCAATCAATAAAAATAAAAAATCAGGGTTTTTATGTTTAAAGGGGCAGAAATAACGGTTATATATAACGACCCTACTATGATTGAGCCAAAGCCCCAACAAATTGACGCTTCTATTACTGAGCTCAGAGGTGAAATTGAGTTCATAGTAAACTCGCTTGAAAATGCAGGTTTCAAAGTTAAATGCTTGCCTGTCTACAATGCGAGAAAATTTATAAATGACCTTATGAATTTGAAAACTGACTTGATATATAACTTTTGTGAGATGGTTGAACTTGAATCAAAGGAAGAAGTTTTCGCAGCAGGATTATATGAGCTACTGAAAATTCCATATACTGGTTCACCGCCTATGACATTGGGGCTTTGCCTTGATAAAGCGAAGACGAAAATAATACTTTCACATCATAAAATTCCAACCGCTAAATTTGAGGTTTTAGATGAACCTTTGAATGGTTATAGAAAAGTTAACCTGAACTTTCCTTTGATTGTAAAACCGCTTCACGAAGATGCAAGTGTCGGGATAAGCGAAAGATCGGTTGTTTACGAAATCAAAGAGTTAGATGAAAGGGTTGAATTTATTTTGAAATCTTTTAAGCAACCCGCTCTCGTTGAGGAATTTATAGATGGCAGAGAAATTAATGTCGCAATTCTTGGGAATAAACCACCTATCGTTTTGCCAATTTCTGAGATTGATTTTTCTAATCTACCATCTCATCTACCGAGGATAGTAAGCTATGAAGCTAAATGGATTCCAGATACAGAATATTATCAAAAAACTATACCTGTGTGTCCTGCACCACTTGAACCAGAGCTTGAAAGTAAAGTGAAAGAGATCGCGCTTTCCTGTTACAAGATAATGGGTTGTAGAGATTATGCAAGGGTTGATATGAGAATTGACAAAAATGGAAATCCATATGTTCTTGAGGTCAATCCAAATCCTGATCTATCGCGCAACGCCGGATTCATGCGCTCTGCCTTTGTTTATGGATTAACACCATCTGAAACGATCGTTAAAATAGCAGAAATAGCATTTGAGAGAAGTTATGTGGATAAGGGAACTGAAAAATAAAGACAGAGATAGAATAACAAAAATCTTGAAGGAAACGAACATGTTCACTGATGAGGAAATAGATGTCGCCGTTGAGTTAATTGATGAATTCATCAAAAACGGTGAAAAGAGCGGATATCAAATTTACACGGCGGTTGATGAGAAGGACGATCCGATTGGGTATATATGTTTCGGCAAAAGACCTTTGACGCAAGGGGTTTATGATGTCTATTGGATCGCTGTTGATCCAGCGTTGCAAGGAAATGGGGTTGGAAAAAGTTTGATGAAATTCGTTGAACAAAAAATAAAAGAAATAGGAGGGAACTTAATTCTTGTAGAGACATCTTCACAGGAAAAGTATTTGAAAACTAGATTGTTCTACAAAACATGCGGGTATGATGAGATAGCCCGCATAAAAGATTTTTACAAAAAAGGTGATGATCTAATAATTTTTGCAAAATATATTTAGGAGGGAAAATTTATGGAGCTTTGGCAAGAGCTGTTAAGAAAAAGCATTGAAACAGCTGAGGACTTTGCCGAGATTTTTGGGTTAGATAAAGATTTGATGCGAAGGATAGTGGAGAAATACCCCGCAAGGATCAATCCATATTATTTGAGCTTGATAAGATATAAAGGAGATCCGATTTGGCTTCAATGTTTTCCGGATATAGAAGAGCTTGCTGACGAAGAAATGCCCGAGGATCCACTTGATGAAGATTCAATGAGCCCTGTGCCAAGCATTACACATAGATACCCAGATAGAGTTCTTTTTCTTGTGACAAGTCAATGTTCAATGTATTGTAGATTTTGCACGAGGAAGAGAAAAGTTGGGGATTCGAGCAAGATCAGTATGAAATTTATTCATGATGGGATTGAATATATAAGAAATCACCCAGAAGTTAGAGATGTGATTCTCTCTGGCGGTGATCCACTAATGCTCACTGATTATATGCTTGAGAAAATTATCAAGGCGTTGAGAGAAATTCCTCATGTTGAGATAATAAGAATAGGAACAAAAATGCCTTGCGTTCTTCCTCAAAGAATTACGGAAAATCTGTGTAACATGCTGAAGAAGTATCACCCGATTTATGTTAATACCCATTTCAATCATCCGTGGGAGATAACACCAGAGAGCAAACGAGCTTGCGAAATGCTTGCAGATGCTGGAATTCCAGTTGGAAACCAAGCTGTTCTTTTGCGAGGCGTTAATGATGATCCGTATGTTATGCAAGATTTAATGAAAAAGCTTCTCGCTATAAGGGTTAGACCATATTATATTTATCAAGCAGATATAACTCGTGGGGCAAATCATTTTAGGACTCCAATAAGAGTTGGACTTGAGATAATGGATAAACTTCGCGGACATATCTCCGGACTTGCTGTTCCTTACTATGTAATAGATGCACCAGGTGGAGGTGGTAAAATTCCGATTCTGCCTCAATATGTCATAGCGCATAATGAAAATGAAATTATCCTTAGAAACTTTAGATATGAAATTTATGTCTATCCAGAGGTAAAAGAAGAAGAGATTGAGGAGATAAAATATGAACCGAAGCCAACTTCAGAACCGAGAAAGATAATTGAGCGCAGGAAATGGCTTGTTGAGTAAGAATTTTTTCGCTTTAGTTTTTATAAATCGGCAGGAGCTTGCTCCTGCCTTTTTTGTTTTTGGGGAATTTTTTAACTTATTTATGAAATCAAATATCTAAAATAAAGGAACTCCACTTTGTAGGAACTGGTTAAATTTTTTGAATAAAAATTTAAGCGAGGTTTTTTCAAATGAAGAAAGCAATCGCGATTTCGGCTTTAATTTTCATTTTTTTGAGCATGGTTTATTCGCAGGATAAAAGATCAAGGCCACCATCACTTAGAGATAGTATCATTGTATATGATAGCCCACAGGATTTTAAGCTTGTTGATACTGTCGGTTATAGAAGGTCGTGGGGGATTGATATTTCAGTTGCAAACAACGGTTTTGCTTTTGGTACATTTTATAGATATATGTTGAAAGATGTCTATTTTCTTCAGTTGACGCTTAACTTTATGACGGCAAAGGATAAAAACGAAGTTGAGTATGTGGACTGGTTGACTGGTCAAACATTTGTTCCGAACAAGGTTAACAGAATAATGGTTATACCACTTTCTATATCTTTTCAGTATCGCTTGTTCAAAGATGAACTTTCTGATAATCTTCGCCCGTTTCTTACAGCTGGTGCTGGACCAACTTTGATTTTCACGACCCCATATGAAAAAGAGTTTTTCAGCAGTTTAAAATACGGGAAAGCTCATTATACCATGAATTTCTATATTGGTGCGGGTGCTTATATCGGGCTCGACCCGCGGACAGTAAGTGGGTTGAGCGTGAGGTATTATTTGATACCGTATTCAAAAGGGATTGAATCGTTGCGCGGGAGACCAATAAAGGAATTCGGTGGAATAAATCTTACTTTGACATTTGGGATCAATTTTTAAATAAAATAGAATCATATGAGCAAATACGCAGAAAGGTTACTGATCAATGTTGACAAGCGAAAATCCGCTGAAATAATATCATTAATCTCCGCACCTCAAATTGTAAGTTTTGTCTCGTTTATTTTCATATCATTTTATCTTGAAACAAATATAAAAATGAAACTTATCTCTGCGTTTACAACGATCTCCTTTACTTCTATTTTCCCAACTGTGTTTATTTATTATTTGATTTACCGAGGCAAGATAGATCATCCATTTGTTCCTGTTCGCGAGCAAAGAACAATTCCTTATCTTTTTGCGGTGTTAAGTGCGTTTATTGGATTTTTGATTTTGATTTACTTCAAATCACATTGGCTTATTATCGCATCGCAATGGTGTTATGTTTTAAACACTCTTTTGATTCTGGTTATAAATTCGCGTTGGAAGATAAGCGCTCACTCTGCGGGGTTAAGTGGACCTTTAACTATTCTCGTTTGGATATTTGGTTACGAGGTGATACCTTTATTTTTGCTAATTCCACTTGTTGGATGGTCAAGGTTGTATCTTAAGGCACATACTCTTGGACAAGTTATCGGTGGAACGATGCTTGGAATTTTTTCAACATCAATTCAAATTTATCTTATTTCAAAAATATTGATGTAATCTTAAATGCAGGAAAAAATTGTAGATAAAAAATTTGTCGCTGAAATACTTGAAGAGATTGCCGATATGCTTGAATTAAAAGGTGAAATTGAATTTAAAGTAAGGGCATACAGAAACGCCTCAAGAATTGTCCGCGAGGTTAAGAAAGATTTAAAGGAACTTATCAGCTCTGGCGAACTTGCGAAGATAAAAGGAATCGGACCAAATCTTTTTGAGAAAATAAAAGAAATAGTTGATACTGGACATTCAAAATATCATGAAGAGTTGAAAAGATCAATCCCAGATGGATTGTTCGACCTTCTTCAAGTGCGAGGGCTTGGACCCAAAAGGATAAAAGCAATTTATGAGAAACTTGGCATTACAACTCTCGCTGAGCTTGAATACGCTTGTAGGGAAAATCGTCTTCTAAAGCTTGAAGGTTTCGGCAAAACAATTCAAGATAAAGTCTTAAAGGAGATAGAACGATTGAAACGAAACGCACAATATCATTTAATTACTACCGCTTATAATCTCGCTGAATTCATCACCTCATTCATCGAAACAAACCTTGATGTAATCAACTTTGCAATAACCGGAAGTTGGAGGAGAAAAAAAGAGGTAGTAAGAGATATTGATGTTGTGCTAAATGTCAAAAAAAGGGACTTTAAAAGTGTAATTGAGAAAATTCTAAAAAAATTTCCTCATACAAGTGTCATCGTCAATGATGATGATTTTATAAGTTTGATTTCTGAATTCGGAATGCAAGTTGATTTTATACTTGCTGATGAGGATTACGGCTTTAAAGTTTTCTATACTACAGGAAGTAAAGATTTTTTAAGCAAATTTGAAGAGTTGGTGCTTAAATCAGATTTAAAGATGAATGAGAATGGGATTTTTAAAAATGGTGAAAAGGTAAAATTTACATCCGAGGAACACATTTTCAGTAAATTTGGAATGGATTTCATACCTCCAGAGTTGAGGGAGGGATTTGATGAAATTGATCTCGCTTTAAGTGGTAAAATACCGGAACTTTTAAGTGAAAAAGATATAGTTGGGATTTTTCATGTTCACTCAACCTATAGTGATGGTTCAGATACGCTTGAAGATATGATCGAAGAGTGTGAAAAACTTGGTTTGAAATATGTAGGAATTTCGGATCATAGCAAATCAGCATATTATGCGGGTGGTTTGACCGAGGAGCGACTGGAACAACAATGGAGGGAAATAGAAGAATTACAAAAGAAATTTAAAATAAAAATTTTGAAGGGTGCTGAAGTTGATATACTTCCTGATGGAACTCTTGATTATTCAAATGATATCCTTTCAAAGTTTGATTTTGTAATAGCTTCAATTCATAGCAAGTTCAGGATGACATCGGATGAGGCAACTCAAAGAATTATAAAAGCGATGCAGAATCCATATGTTACTATCCTTGGACATCCGACAGGGCGACTTCTTCTGGGAAGAGAGGGATATCCTGTGGATATGAAGAAAGTTATTGATGAAGCATCAAAACTTGGCGTTGCAATTGAATTCAACGCAAATCCGCATCGGCTTGACATTGACTGGAGATATATAAGGTATGCTATACAAAAAGGGGTTAAAATAAGTATAAATTCAGATGCTCATGCGGTTGGCGAGATCCATTACACTTTTCTTTCACTCGGGACAGCAAGAAAAGGAATGATCACTAAAAATGATGTGTTAAATGCGATGGATGTTGAACAGATTCAAAACTTTTTGAGAACACATCGGAATAAATAAGTTCATAAAAATGATCAAGTTCTTTTTTCTAATTTTAATCTTTTCTATGATCATTCCTTCACAACAAGAGAAGATTAAATTAGCCATCAAATCTCTCAAAAATGCAGTTTATTATGTCGGTCTTAGTGATGAGCCGATAAAACTTAAAGATGGTAGTTTTTTGCTTGTGGAAGAGGATAAAAATGGTATGGCGAATTGTTTAAAAGTTGACCTTCTTGATGATAAAATTGCAATGGGAGATGTTGATGGCGATGGAGATGAAGATGCGGTTGTGGTTTTAGTAAGCTCAGGTTGTGGAAGTGGCGCTTTTCACGAGCTCGTGGTTATGTCGAATGATAAGGGAAAGCCAAAGTATTTGACAGGTCATATGCTCGGCGACAGAATAATAGTTAATTTTATAAAAATTCTACCTGATCGGTCAATTTTAATTGATATGGTCGTTCACGGACCGAACGATGGAATGTGTTGTCCGACAGTGCCAAAAGTTGGGATTTATAGGGTCGTTGGTAAAAAGATTGAAGTTGTAAATTAATTTTAAAAGTTCACTCTCTTGGCGTGTTAAATATGGGGGAAATTTAAGATGGTTATTTTAGAGATATGTTTTAATTTGTGCAGTTTTCTTTTTAATTTTATGGGCGAAAAATAAAATCTCAGGGATTATGCGAATTATCACCAAGGTAAAGGAAATGCAAAAAGTTGCCGATGAATTAAGAAGAGAAGGCAAAATTATCGGTGTTGTCCCAACCATGGGCTATTTGCATGAAGGACATTTAAGTTTGATCAGAATCGCTAAAGAAAGAAGCGATGTTGTGATAACGACCATTTTTGTTAATCCATTGCAGTTTGCTCCGCATGAGGATTACGATAGATATCCGAGGGATTTTGAAAGAGATGTTAAACTTGCCCAATCAGCTGGGTGTGATATAATTTTTCATCCAAGTGTTGAAGAGATGTATCCAGGAAATTTTTTAACTTATGTTGAGGTGGAAAAATTGAGCGAAGTTTTAGAAGGTGAATTCAGACCAACGCATTTCAGAGGTGTTACGACAGTTGTTGCTAAACTTTTTAACATAACTAAACCACATATTGCAGTTTTTGGTCAAAAGGATGCCCAGCAGGCATTAATAATAAAGCAAATGGTCAGGGATTTAAATTTTGACATTGACATAATTGTTGCTCCAATTGTCAGAGAGCCAGACGGGCTTGCGATGAGCTCAAGGAATGTTTATCTTTCGGAAACAGAACGAAAGGAAGCAACAGTCCTTTACGAGAGCTTGAAATTGGCGGAAGATTTGGCTGCATCTGGTGAAAGAAATCCAAAAGTTATAATTTCAAAAATGGAGGAACTTATAAAATCAAAACCGTCGGCAAAAATTGACTATGTTGCGATCGTTAAACCAGATACGCTTGAGGAAGTTGAAAACTTAAGTGAAGGGAACGAATATTTAGTTGCTCTCGCTGTGAGGATAGGAACCACAAGGTTAATTGATAACACGATTGTGAAAATTTAGTTTTCAAACAAAATCTATATTGATTAAATGACGATATATCGTGAGATGTGCAAATCAAAAATTCACGGTGCAACTGTAACCCAAGCTGAGCTTTATTATGAGGGAAGCATAACAATTGATGAAGAAATTCTTGAATTAGCCGAGATCCTGCCTTATGAAAAAGTTCAAGTTGTAAATGTAAATAATGGTGCGAGGTTTGAAACTTATACAATTCCCGGCGAAAGAGGCTCAGGGATAATCTGTCTTAATGGACCTGCAGCTAGGCTTGGGGCAGTGGGGGATCAGATAATTATTATATCCTACGCCCAATATCCTCAAGAGGTTGCTGAAAATCACAAGCCTAAGGTCGTAATACTTGACAAAGACAACAAAATTAAGCAAATTATTTATGGGCATATAGGTGAACTTGCGAAGTAAAAATTTCAACTAAATTTGGAGGATTGATGGCGGAAATTTTTTCTAATTATAAACATCCAAGGAATCTTGCAACTATCATACTTGCGGCCGGAAAGGGAACAAGGATGAAAAATCCGAATATGGCAAAGGTTATGTTTTATCTGAATGGTGAGCCGATGATAAAAAATGTTGTGAATCTTGCTTTTAAAATCAATTCTGATAGAGTTATTGTGGTTGTCGGATACAATAGAGAGATAGTCATGGACTATGTTAAGAAAATTGCTCCTTCTGTTGAGTTTGCTATACAAGAAGAGCAGCTTGGCACTGGTCATGCGGTTATGCAGACAGAAGAAATGTTAAATAATTTTGATGGTGATGTGCTTGTGCTTTCTGGTGATGTTCCACTTTTAACTGTGAAAACCATGAGACGGCTTTTGATCCATCACTGTGAGTCGGATGCAGTAGCGACACTTTTAACAGCAGAAGTTGATGATCCAACCGGTTATGGTAGAATTATCAGAAATCCAGATGGATCAGTTGATAGAATTGTTGAGCACAAGGATGCAACTGAGGAAGAGCGAAAAATAAGAGAGATAAATTCTGGGATTTATGTTTTTAAGAAGGGACCACTTTTTGAAGCACTAAAGCATGTTACTCCGCATAATGTTCAAGGCGAATATTATTTGACGGATGTTTTCTATTATTTTTCACACCATGATATGAAAATTTGTGCTCTGAAAGCAGAAAATTGGGATGAGATTCACGGTATAAACACAATGGAACAACTTGAAAAAGCAAGGGAGATTTTGGAACGAAGGAGACAACTCGGCTTTGAAGAGTGAAATATGAAAAAGTTTAAACTAATCATAATTTTTTTACCAATTTTGCTCGGTTTGTTTCTTATTGTTCTGGTCAAGAAAAAACAAGAATTTATAGAAACTGAGAAAGCGACTGCTCCTTATTCAGTTGAATATGTTAAGAATTTAATTTTCAATTCAAGCTTTGAAATTGGAATAGGGAATAAAGCAAACGGTTGGAATTTTCAAGGTTCGGGAAGCAAAATTTATTTTGAAAGAGACGGAATTGAAAAATTTGACGGCAAATTTACAGCAAATTTAACCTCTGATGAAACCTCATCAAGAGCATTCCTTATCCAAGAAATTGGCAACTTTCCGAAAGATAAAAAATTCATCCTATACGGAGCTATTAAAACTTACAACGCTGATACAGCGTTTTTGAGAATTGAGGTTTATGATACGCTCGGAAACTTGAAGTCGTTTAACTCAACCGATTTTTTAACTGGAACAAACGACTGGCATGTTTATACCTGTGCAGTGCTCGTCGGAAAAGACGCAGGAAAAATAAAAGTTAAATGTGTTCTGTTGGGCAGGGGAAGAGCGTGGTTTGATAGCGTTGAACTTGTTGCGGTGAAATATGAAGAAAAGGATTATCCGTTCTGGTGGAGATATTGGACAAGACAATATACAAGATGAAATATGGGTAAAGTCATTTTAAAGAGGGACGGTGATAAAAGAGTTTTGAAAGGTCATCTTTGGATCTTCAGCAATGAGATAAAGGAAATAAAAGGAAATCCCAAGATTGGTGATGTTGTTGAGGTTTATCGTTTTAATGGCGAATTTTTCGGGATTGGATTTTTTAATCCTCACTCGCTTATTTCGGTTAGGTTGTTAAGTAGAGAGAAAATTGAAGTTGACTTTGAGTTTTTCAAAGAGCGAATTTTAAATGCGTATAAATTCAGAAAAATTTTATATCCAAATTCAGAAACATTTCGTCTCGTGCACGGCGAGAGTGATTTTCTTCCGGGGCTTGTGATCGACAAGTATAACGAATTTTTCTCAGTTCAAACATTTTCATACGGGATGGATCTAAGGTTAAATTTAATTTGTGATGTTCTTGAAGACTTATTCAAATTGGAGGGAATAGTTGAGAGAAACGAATCTCCATTGAGGGAGCTTGAAGGGCTTGAAAACCGTAAGGGAGTTTTAAGGGGTAAAGTAATGGAAACGATTTTTGAAGATGAAGGAGTTAAGTTTAAAGTCGATTTACTTTCGGGTCAGAAAACAGGTTTTTATCTTGATCAGAGGGAGAATAGAAAAGTTTTGAGAAGATTTGCAAAAGATAAAAAAGTGCTTGATTGTTTCACTAATGAGGGTGGGTTCGCAATCCACTGTGCCTATGCTGGTGCGGAAGATGTTATTGGAATCGATGTTTCTGAAACAGCAATTGAAAAAGCAAAATTGAACGCAGAATTAAACAACTTAAAAAATGTTAAGTTTGAAGTGGGCGATGTCTTTGATAAACTGCGTGAGTATTTAAACAAGGGAGAAAAGTTTGACATAGTTATCCTTGATCCACCGTCATTTACGAAGTCAAAGAAGACTGTTAAATCCGCTCTTTCTGGGTATCGGGAGATAAATTCAACTGCGATGAAAATTTTAAGACCTGGGGGCATTTTAGCGACCGCGTCGTGTTCACATCACATTGACGATGAAAACTTTATGAATGTAATCATTGAAAGTTCAATTTTAGCGAAGAAGAAGCTTCGCTTGATAGAATGGCGCGGAGCATCGTTAGATCATCCAGTTTTGCCATCAATGCCGGAGACGAAATATCTTAAATTTGGAATTTTTCAGGTAATTGAGTGAAAAATCACATTTTTAATCTATCGGTGGTTTTTTAAGATGCCAATCTGTTCTTTCTTGATAGGCATTTCCAATTTGAATTAATATTTTTTCAGCAAATGCTTTGCTCATGAATTGAATTGATGTAGGCAAGTTATTTAATCCAAATCCATTCGGTAGACATATAGCGGGAACGCCACCGGCATTTCCTGCTGGAATTAAAGCAGGTCCTCCACTTATGCCAGGATAAGCTTTATCAAAATCAACTCCAATTGGATAGGCGACGGTTGCTCTGGTCGGTGCTACAATGGCATCATATTTTGAGAGAAACTCTGCGAGAGCTTTTCTCATCTTTTTTCTCAATCGCATCGCATTTAGATATTCAACTGCTGAAACTTGCATCATTGAATATCCACCAACTTTATCTCTTTTATTTCTTAACTTTGAGATCTCTCCCGAAATAATTAAATCATAAAACGCACTTGCTCCTTCGGCATCAACGATTGTTCCAACAACTGGTCCCCACGGATAATCTGGAAATTCAACATCATGTTCAAGGTCTGCAAATTCAGAAATAACTTTTAAAGATTCCTCAAAATTTTTCTTAACCTCTGGTTGTGCTTTGTCAGTTGTTCCTTTGATCACTGCGATTTTAAGTTTTCGCTTTGGTAAAAGTTTGTGAGTGTAGTCAAATTCTCTTTTGACAGTTGTTTCATCTTTCGGATCATAGCCTGCAATTGCAGATAAAACTATTCCACAATCATCGGCGGTTCTGCACATTGGTCCAAGTTTATCAAGTGTCCAAGATAAAGCCATCGCTCCATATCTACTTACAAGTCCATATGTCGGTCTCAACCCGGTGATCCCACAAAAAGCGGAAGGTGTTAAAATTGAGCCAGATGTTTCTGAACCGATTGCGAAAGCAACCAAACCAGCTGAAACAGCTGAGCCAGAGCCACTTGATGATCCGCCGCTCCAATAACTTAAATTCCAAGGTGTTCTTCCAGGTCCAGTGAAAGAAGCATCAGCATCATCATATCCCATTCCACCGGCAAGTTCAACCATTGAAAGCTTTGCAACGAGTATTGCTCCGGCATTGTAAAGTTTTTTTATAACCGTAGCATCGTAATCAAAAATTTGGTTTCGGTATGGCTCGGCGCCCCATGTCGTTGGAATTCCCCTCGTTGCAAGTAAATCTTTAGCCCCAAAAGGTATGCCATGAAGCAAGCCCCGATATTTCCCCGCCATTATTTCTTTCTCCGCTTGCTTTGCTTGTTTAATTGCAAGTTCTTCTGTTATCGTTACAACTGCCCCAAGTTTTTCGCCATGCTTTTTTAATCTCTCAATGTAAATTTGGGTCAACTCTACGGGTGAAATTTTTTTTGCTTTAATCAACGATGAAAGTTGACGAATTGAAAGGAAAGCAATGTCCCTGTCGCTCATATTTGCCTCCATTTAAGCTTGAAATTTAAAATCGGGTTCATCCCAATTTGAAAGATTATAACTTAACAATCTTTCCCTTCTTCTTACATTCGCTTCAATCTCTTCCTTGATGAGTTTCATTTGCTCATCTGATAATCTTTCACCGTATTTTAGTTTGATCAAATCTGTAATTTTTTCGATTTCGTTTGAAAAATCTTTTTCCTGAGTTTGAAACTTTGAAATACCGAGATAACCTATTGCTGGTAGTGAGACCGCGATTTTTAGAAAATTTCTTCTTTTGATCTTCATCTTGTTTTTGCTCCATTTTGTTTAATCAAGTGGATAACTTTCAAACAACCTTCCCCATTTCGTGTCCTTTCTTAATTTTTCTTGGATCTTTTTTCCTTTCAAAGGCCACCAGACGAAATCATGATAAAAATATGAGCCGAAGACAAAAATATAAACAAGGGGTGTTCTAAAAAATAGATATTGAATCCCCTTCAAAGGTCCAAACCAAAGTATATCCCCAACTCGGCTTGCCATATTATCACCAACGAAAAATTTCAAATTGACATTTGAAATGTCCTCGCCGACTATCTCAATTTCTCTTGGATCTCCGACACCAAGTCCAGCTTCATGGGCAAGGCGAATGTATTTTATCTTCATTGGGTCAAATCCCATAATCTTCGCCGAGACAGCATCAATTGCAACTTGATCAGCGCTTGCAAGAATGTAGTCAGTTTCAACTGGGATCATTGTCCTTGGTCCAGGACCATTGCCAGCTATAGTCCCATCCATAACTGCAAATATCCCAGTGTGAATTTCTTTTTGAATTGCAAGCAGATCAACAAGTGTTTCATGTATCCAAGTGTGGGTATAATGTCTTCGTGTATTTAAAAGACCACCAAACGCGTTTTTCATCGCGCCAGTTGTCGTTGTATAAATATGCGTCTTCATCGTTGGAAGGTGAACGATATTTTTACCGATGAAAAATTCAGGAATGTGTATTCCCTTTGGATAAACCTTGTGTAAAGCGAGCATCTTATGTTTCGGCTCATACCGGATCCATTTTATGTCCGTCTTAATGAAGTTATATCGTTCTTCAATTCCATACTTTTTATAAATTGGTTCAAGTTTGTTAAGTTTTCCACCTTTGAATGGATCCGTGACGACTGTGTTATTGTGGACGGCAACGAGTTTATCAAATCCGGCGTTTTTCAAAGCAATTATAACTCCTTCAAGTTGCCACGGTGTCGTATTTGAACTTAAATATGGTAAATGCCAGGAAATGTTATCTTTCAAAATGGTGACTGAAGTTTTATCAAGATGATTTTCAAAGCCTGCAAGTTTCATTAATTTTTCTATGTCTTGTAGAACTGTATCTGGCTTTGTCTTTAAAACTGCGACTTTTGAACGAGGCATGAAAGGGGTTTTTGTTTTTAATATAATTGGGTGCAATTTAAAATTCAACAGAGTAGTCAAATAGAGGAATCTACTTCTGTGGCAAAGTTTAATTTACGGATTTAAAGTATATGTTTTTAATTTGGAAAGCTCATGGTGCGATTGATTTTTGAGGATTTTTGTTTGTAAATTTAGCAAAAACAAAAGCACATCTTATGACGCTTGATATAGATTCGTCGCGTCGTGGAATGAGATATTCAATAATTGAAGGAAGTTTTGCGACGATTTTTATAGCTCTTTCAACAGGCGCGTTTTTAACGGGTTATGCTTTAATGCTTGGAGCTGAAGAATTTGTCATTGGCTTAATTGGAGCTATACCTTTTATTTCTCAAACTATGCAAATTTTGGGGGCGTATTTACTGCGAAAGTATAAAAGTCCTCAAAAACTTTCAATAATCTATAGCATATTAAATCGCTGGGTTTGGTTTGTGCTTATATTTTTGCCATTTTTAAAGATAAGCGACGAAGTTAAAATTTTAATTTTTCTAACCATTCTTTTCATATCTTCATCTGCTGGGAGCATACTTGCAAACATTTGGACGACTTGGATCGGGGAAATCGTCCCACGAGATATTTGGGGCAAGTATTTCGGTAAGAGGGCATCGTATAACAATATGGTCAACATAGCAATTTTTTTCATTTCCGCGTGGCTTCTTGATTATTTGAAACAAATTAATGTAAAAGTTGGTTATTTGGTCATAACTTCTATTTGTTTTGCAAGTGGCGTCGTTACGACATTTTTGTTCAAATATCATCCGGATGTTAAGTTTGAGTTTAAAGATAGAAGTTCTCTCAAAGATGAAATTTTGAAACCATTGAAGGATAAAAATTTCAGAAGATTCATTTTGTTTTTCGCTCATTGGAATTTTTCTGTTGGGCTTGCTGCTCCTTTTATGACTTATCATATGCTCAAAAATTTAAATGTAAATTTTTCAACGATTGCGATTTTCAATATGCTTACGATGACTTTTAACATTATTTTATCGAGGTGGTGGGGGAAATTGATTGATAAGTTTGGTGCTAAGAATGTGCTTATATTTAATGCGTCGAACATTGCTTACATACCGGCTCTTTGGCTTATTGCCACGCCTGATTTTTTGTTTCCGCTCTATATTGATGCGATACTTGCCGGCGTTGCTTGGAGTGGGTTCAACCTTGCTGCGTTCAATATCCCTCTATCAAAAGCTCCAAATGAAAATCGCTCTACTTACATAGCTATGTTTTCAATTTTTTCTGGATTTGGTTATTTATCCGCTTCAATGCTTGCAGGATACATCGCAACTCTTCTTAAAGATTTATCAGTCTGGATATTTGGCTTAAAATTCATAAATCTTCACATATTGTTCCTCCTTTCGTTTATTTCAAGAATTATTGGAACTGTTATTCTTTTTAAGATACCTGAACCTGGTGGGAAACCATTCTTTGCGATGGTTGATTCAATAAGCAATGCTATTTTTAAAGTTTTTTCAACGCTTGGTGGAATTATACCAGATTCAAAAGATGAGGGACGAAAGTAAAATTGTTTTTTCATCCCTCTTTTTTTAATTTCAATTCAAAATCAAAACAAAATCTCAATCTACCGAAATGGTACCTGAAGTATATATTGAAAATCTTTCCGGCTATGTCGGCAAGGAGGTGAAAATTTACGGTTGGGTTTATAACAAAAGATCAAGCGGTAAAATTCGTTTTGTGCTTGTCCGTGATGGAACTGGGATTTTACAATGTGTTATGTCAAAAGGTGAAACTCCAGATGAAGTTTTTGATAAATACGATATTTTAACTCAGGAATCATCCTTAATTGTCAGTGGAATTGTCAACGAAGATAAAAGAGCTCCAGGTGGTTATGAACTTCATATAAAAGACATTCAAATCATTCACATTTCCCAAGATTATCCAATAACTCCTAAGGAGCATGGAGTTGATTTTCTTATGGATCATAGACACTTATGGCTTCGGTCTCGGAGACCACATGCTATTTTAAGGATAAGACATCGCCTTGTTAAAGCAATAAGGGATTTCTTTGATTCAAAGGGTTTCATTTTGATTGACGCACCGATTTTAACACCTGCCGCATGTGAGGGAACGACGACATTGTTTGAAACAGATTATTTTGATCTTGGGAAAGCATATCTTTCTCAATCTGGGCAGTTATATGTTGAAGCTGCTGCAATGGCTTTTGGGAAAGTTTATTGCTTTGGTCCCACTTTCAGAGCGGAGAAATCAAAGACAAGACGACACTTAACAGAATTTTGGATGGTCGAGCCAGAGGTTGCATTCTATGAACTTGACGATATAATGAACCTCGCTGAAGAATTTGTTGAATATATCGTTGGACGAGTTCTTGAAACAAGTAAAAAAGAATTGGAGGTTCTTGAAAGAAATACAGAACCACTTGAGAGAATAAAGCGACCATTTCCAAGAATTTCTTATAACGAAGCGGTTGAAATTTTGAAAAAGAATGGGGTGGATTTCAGATGGGGCAATGATTTTGGAAACACGGATGAGACGATAATTTCTCAACAATTTGATAGACCAGTTATAGTTCATCGCTATCCTGCTGCTGTTAAGGCGTTTTATATGAAACGAGATCCAAATGATGAAACCTACGCACTTTCATTTGACATGCTCGCGCCTGAAGGATATGGTGAGATCATAGGAGGAAGTCAAAGGGAGGACGATTATGACACGCTTTTGAAAAGGATAAAAGAGCACAATCTGCCTGTGGAAGCTTTCGATTGGTATCTTGATCTTAGAAAATATGGAAGCGTTCCCCATTCGGGGTTTGGTCTCGGAGTTGAAAGAACTCTTGCTTGGATATGTGGACTTGACCATGTGAGAGAGACGATACCATTCCCAAGGATGATTTATAGAATAAAGCCATAGAGCTTTAATATGGTTGGTTTCAAACATATTGAGACTAAATCTGCGATCAAGGGAATTGTATATATAGCGGATAGTAGGAAAATGCTTGAGATTGAAGATGAAACAATTGATCTTGTTGTTACTTCGCCTCCATATTGGCATATAAAAGATTATGGTATTGAAGGTCAGATTGGCTATGGGCAAACTCTGCATGAATATCTCAAAGATCTATACAGAGTGTGGGCAGAATGCTTTAGAGTTCTTAAACCAGGGACAAGAGCTTGTATAAACATAGGAGATCAATTTTTAAGAAGCATAATATATGGGAGATATAAAATCGCTCCGCTTCATTCCGAGATTATCAACCAATTCGAAAAGATAGGTTTTGATTATATGGGTGCCATAGTATGGCAGAAGAAGACAACTATGAATACAACTGGTGGAGCAAATGTTATGGGTTCATATCCATATCCTTCAAACGGAATGATTGAAATTGATTATGAGTTTATCCTCATATTTAAAAAGCCAGGCAAAAGGAAAGTTTCAAAGGAAATAAAAGAGCGTTCAAAACTTTCAAAAGAGGAGTGGAAAGAGTACTTTTCAGGACATTGGAATTTTCCGGGCGAAAAACAAATTCATCACGAAGCTATGTTCCCTGATGAGCTTCCAAGGAGATTGGTAAAAATGTTTTCTTTTGTAGGTGATACTGTTCTTGATCCATTTTTAGGAAGTGGAACAACATTAAAAGTTGCTCTTGAGATTAATAGAAATGGAATTGGATATGAGATCAATCCTAATTTTGTTCCGATTATTGAAGAAAAACTTGGTTTAATTGTCAATCTTGTGGAGTTCAGAAAGAGAAATGAGATCTATAATTATAAATTTGAGAATGTGGACTATCAACCTTATGTAAAAGATATTGCTCCGATCATAGAACCATCAAGATTGAGATTTGAAAGGGGGGGGACTTACTACAAAGTTGTTGAAGTTTTAAGCGATGGGAAGATAAAACTTGACACAGGACTTATTGTTAAGTTTTGTGGTATAGAAATTGTAGATTTTGAGCGAGCCTTAAGGTATTTAAACGATTTTGTTAAGGGAAAACAGGTGTTTTTAAAATTTGATCCAAACTGTAAAACGACCGATGAAGGGATTTGCGCATATGTTTTTTTAAAGAATAAAATTTTTGTTAATAAAGAACTTGTGAAGAATAAGTCAGCAAAGGTTGCTAATTACAATTTCAAGTTTAGAAAAAAATTTGAAGAAATTCAAAATGCCTAAAGAGTGGATTTTAAATATCGCAATGAATAGATGGGGGTTAAACAAGAAAGATATTGTCGGACCTGTGTCAGCGTGGATAAGAGAATGTTCACCAAGATCCAAGGAAGATTGGGAAAAATTTTACATAAATAAACTTTCGGAATTTTTGAAAAATAAAGGGATAAATCTATCCCCGGCGGAATATCTCATAGAGATTGGAAAGAAACTTTATGTAAAAATTTCGGAAGTTATTAGGGCGGAAATAGAAAGTGTTACCGAGGAAGACTGTGTAAATTTTATATATCAAGTTATTATTGATAGAACTTTTGAGGGTTATCAAACTGAAAGAACGACAATTTATAGGCAATTGGAAAATGTGTTGGGGATTTCAATAAAACCTGCGCCTGACGAGTGGGATAGATTATATAATGTTGACTTTTATATTGAGATAGGGAGTAATAAATTTATAGGTTTGCAAATTAAGCCAGTTACATTTGAGCACGCTCCAGAGTATAAAATAAAGTGGAAAGAGGTTTACAAGGAAAGTCATCAAAAATTTGAAAATGAATTTGGAGGAAAAGTATTTACAGTATTATCTGTTAAGGAAGGAGAATCACGAAGGATCTACAATGAGGAAGTTATTGAACAAATTAAAAATGAGATTAAGCGCCTTAAAGAATAGATAAACTTAAGCAACTTTATGCTTAAAGTTGAGAATTTAAAAAAGGCATTTTCAAATGTCGTTGCTGTTGATGGAGTTTCGTTTGAGGTCAAGCGTGGTGAAATTTTCGGGCTTCTCGGTCCAAATGGAGCTGGGAAAACCACAACAATAAGAATGATACTTGACATAATTAAACCTGATTATGGAAAAATAATGTTTGACGGAGCTGAAATTAACGATAAAATTAAAAGCAAAATTGGATATTTGCCTGAAGAGCGAGGGCTTTACAGAAAAACGAAAGTTCTTGAAACGATTCTTTATTTCGCAGAGTTGAAGGGGGTTGAAAAGAGAGTAGCTTTTGAGAAGGCAAAGTATTGGCTTAAAAGATTCGACCTGATTGATAGAGCAAATAGCAAAATTGAAGAGTTATCAAAAGGAAATCAACAGAAAGTTCAAATTATAATTTCAATTCTTCATGATCCCGAGATTGTAATACTTGATGAACCTTTTGCTGGGCTTGATCCGGTTAATCAAGAATTGTTGAAGCAGGTTCTACTTGAGTTAAAAGATAAAAACAAGGTAATTATTTTCTCAACGCATCAAATGGATCAGGTTGAAAAACTTTGCGATTCAATTTGCCTTATAAATAAAGGGAAACTGCTTCTTTTCGGTCCCCTTGCAGAGGTTAAAAGTAAATTTGGTAGGAATACAATTCACATTGAGTTTGAAGGTAATGGTGAGGTTTTAAAAAACATTAATGGAATAAAGAAAGTAAATTTGTATTCAAATTACGCTGAGATAACATTGAGGGAAAATGTTGAACCGATTGATATTTTGAGGGAATTGATTGGTGTTGTGAATTTGAAAAAATTTGAGATAAAGGAACCGTCTCTTTATTCAATTTTTATTGATGCGGTTAGTCGTAGTGTGTCTCAAAATTGAATTTGTAAAAATTTGGTGGTTTTGATAAATTTATAAAGGTCTTTTGCAAAATTTAGTAAAAAAATAAATTTTGGGGTGAATAGAGATGAACAACACCTTGAAAACAGTATTCTTGATGACATTGATGACGGTTCTTTTACTTGCAGTTGGAAGCGCAATAGGTGGACAATCAGGGCTTGTGATTGCATTTATAATTTCATTAATAATGAATTTCTTCGCCTATTGGTTTTCTGATAAAATTGTCCTTGCTATGTATGGTGCAAGGCAGGTGACCGAAGCAGAGGCTCCGAAATTATATTCAATGGTACGTCGTCTTGCGACCAAAGCAGGCTTGCCAATGCCTAAAGTTTATATCATACCGAGCTTGACGCCGAACGCATTTGCAACTGGTAGAAATCCAAAAAATGCCGCGGTTGCGGTAACAGAAGGTATTATGAGAATTCTAAACGAAGATGAACTTGAAGGTGTATTAGGGCATGAGCTCGCACATATTAAACATAGAGATATTTTAACTGCGACGATAGTTGCAACAATGGTTGGAACTATAACTTTTCTTGCTCGTATGGCGCAGTGGTCCTTCTTCTTTTTGGGAGGAAGTAGAGATAGAGAGAATAATACGAATTTAATCGCTGAGCTTGTTTTGATAATTGTTGCTCCGATAGCTGCTGTTTTGATTCAACTTGCAATTTCAAGAGCAAGAGAATTTGCAGCAGATGAAGGTGGTGCAAGGATTTCTGGAAAGCCGTTATCACTTGCAAATGCGTTGAAGAAACTTGAAAACGCTTCTGAAGCTATACCAATGGAGGAAGCAAGACCGGAAACAGCACATATGTTTATAGTTAATCCGTTGCGTGGTGAAGGGATACTTAAATTGTTCTCAACACATCCACCGATTAAAGAAAGAGTTGCACGGCTTGAGAAGCTTGCACGAGCGATGGGAGTTTACTATTAAACAAATTTTAAATAATTAATGTCTGGAATATCCGAGATAAAAGATAAGCTTTCGCAAGTTTTTGGCGAGCAGCAGACAAATGTTTTGGTTGAAATCGTTGCAATGGTTTATGAGCAAGTTATAAAGTCGTTTAATTTAGATGATGTAAAACAAGTTATAAAAGAACTTGCGGAAGCACAGAGGAAAACTGAGGAAAGATTAAATGTTCTTGCCTTGAGATTTGAGCAGCTTACAGAAAAGGTTGATCAGCTTGCGGAGGCTCAGCAGAAGACGGAAGAGAGATTAAATGCACTTGCTTTGAGGGTTGATCAGCTTGCGGAGAGAGTTGATCAGCTTGCAGAGGCTCAACGGAAGACAGAAGAGAGATTAAATGTGCTTGCTTTAAGGGTTGATCAGCTTGCAGAGAGGGTTGAACAGCTTGCAGAGGCACAGCGTAAGACTGAGGAAAGATTAAATGCGCTTGCTTTGAGGGTTGATCAGCTCGCAGAGGCTCAACGGGAAACTCAAGAACAATTGCAGAAACTTGCCGAAGCGCAAACTAGAGTTGAAGATGCCATCGCTATGTTGC
This sequence comes from Candidatus Kryptonium sp., assembly GCA_039630395.1. Classification (GTDB taxonomy): domain Bacteria; phylum Bacteroidota; class Ignavibacteria; order Kryptoniales; family Kryptoniaceae; genus Kryptonium. Next base: position 24,649 of record JBCNVC010000012.1, read on the forward strand.
TTGGAAGGATGAAAACTGTGGAAGAGCGACTTGACTGGGTTTTCCATTCAATAGGATTTGCAGTTGAAGATAAATCTTTACGAGTTCTTCCAGAACTTTTGAAAAAAGAAGGAATTGAAGTCGAAGGGAAACTTATTAGAAGATATTATTGGATCAAAGATGATTACAATCAAATTAATATCTTCGGCTGGGGCAAAAAGAATGGAAGTAAGATTTTAATTCTCGGTGAGGTTAAGATGAGGGCATCGAAGAAGGAAGTTGACAAATTTCTAAAAATAGCAAACGAGATCAAGAGAAGGGAAGGAGAACCACCCGTTTTTCTTGTTTTTGTTGCTTCGGACTTTCATCCAAATGTAGAAGAGTACCTGCAAAGTAAGGGTATAAAATACTATTGGTCATTTGAACTTGATTAAAAACAAAACTTAAAGTCAAATGTCATACAAAGAGCCGGCACCTATTCCAGATATTGAAAATCCCTTTGAATCAATGATGCAAAGATTTGACAAAGCAGCTGAAATTCTTCAGCTTGAGAAAGGTGTTTATGAATTTCTAAAAACGCCAGCTTTGCAAGTTATTGTTTCAATACCAATTCAAATGGATGATGGAAGAATTGAAGTTTTTGAGGGATATCGCGTCATTCACAACTATGCCCTTGGACCTGCAAAAGGCGGAATAAGATATGCTCCAGATGTCACACTTGATGAAGTTAAGGCTCTTGCTGCATGGATGACATGGAAATGCGCCGTAATGGATATACCATTTGGCGGTGCAAAAGGAGCAGTCAAATGCGATCCAAGAAAATTAACAAAAATTGAATTGGAAAAAATAACACGTAGATATACCGCAAATCTTCTTGATATTATTGGACCTGACAAAGACATACCAGCACCTGATCTTAACACTGATGAACAGATAATGGCTTGGATAATGGATACATATAGTATGCATGTTAGGAGAACGGAGAGAGCAGTTGTTACCGGAAAGCCACTTATACTTGGTGGTTCACCAGGTAGGCGTGAGGCGACAGGGCGAGGTGTTATGATCGCAACACTTGCAGCAATGAAAAAATTAAAACTTAATCCCAAAAAATCAACCGTTGTTATTCAAGGGTTCGGAAATGTCGGTTCTGTTTCAGCAAAGCTTCTTTCTGAACAAGGTCTTAAAATTATCGCTATAAGCGATATAACAGGGGGATATTACAATAAAAAAGGAATCGATGTTGAAAAGGCAATTCAACATGTGCAGAATAACCCAGAAAGGACACTTGAAGGTTTTGACGGAGGCGACAAAATTACAAATGAAGAACTGCTTGAACTTGAATGTGATGTTTTGATTCCAGCTGCACGTGAAGATCAAATAACTAAGCATAATGCTCCAAGAATAAAAGCTAAATTAATAGTTGAAGGTGCAAACGGTCCAACTACAGCAAGTGCTGATCCAATACTTGAAGAGAAAGGTGTACTTGTTGTCCCAGACATAGTTGCAAATGCGGGAGGAGTTACCGTTTCATATTTTGAATGGGTGCAAGATAGAATGGGATTTTACTGGACAATTGATATGGTTAATGAGCGACTTGAACAGATGATGCTTTCAGCTTTTGAAAATGTTTACAACACAGCAAAGTTATACGGTGTCTCGCTAAGACTTGGCGCATATATTCTTGCGGTTGATAAGGTTGCCAAAACTTTGAAACTTCGTGGAATTTATGGATGATATTTTTCGTAAAATTTTTATTCTTTCAATCTTTCTAAACTTTTCATTTGCCCAAACTCAAACAAACTTTGAGGTAATTGATAGCCTAATCAATTCAATTGTTGCTGAAATTTCAGGGCAGATAAAGTCAGATAAAATAAAGGTTGAATCCAGCTTACAAAACAAGGTAGTGGAGAATAGAATTCTAAGTTCCTTTTTAAAAAGATTTATACTTTATGTAAATGATGATGCTGATGCTGTAGTGGTTCGTCTTGATGCGTTCAAAAGTAAAATTAGATATGCTCAGGTATCAAAAGGTTTATTTAAAAAATCTGTCGATAGGCGCATAGAAGTAAATTTGTATTGCTCTGTGATTGAAAATGGAAAAATTTTATTTAGCCGTGATTTCAAGAGGGAGTATTCTGATTATGTTAAAGCAGATGCGATCCGGGATCTTGAAGATGAAAACTTTGATTTCACACGAGGTGAATTTACCGGAAATACATTAGAAATCGGCAAAGTGCTTGAGGGAGCGATTCTTATTTTATCAGTTGGGATTTCAATTTATCTTCTTTTTGTTGTGAGAAAATAAATTTTTTTGGAAACAAGAAATGTCAAAAATCAAGATTTTTTTATCGTTAATTTTACCTTTCGCCCTTCTGGTTTTAGGTTGTTCATCATCAAAAGAACTAGCGAATCTATCAGCCGAAGACAGATTTGAGATAGGTAAGGACAAATTTGATAGAAAGAAATATCTTGATGCGGTTGAAGATTTCAAGTATATCTTGATTCAATATCCTGGAAGCACAGTTGCAGACGATGCTCAATTTTATCTTGCAGAGTGTTATTACAATCGTGGTGAATATCTACTTGCCTCGTCTGAGTACGAAAATCTCATAAGAGGCTATCCATCAAGTGAATATGTCCCACTGTCAAGATATAAACTTGGACTTTGTTATTATAATCTTTCCCCTAAATCGGAACTTGATCAAACATATACTTATAAAGCAATAGATGCGCTTCAAGGATTTATTGAGTATCATCCGACAAGTGAGCATGTTCAAGATGCGGAGCGAAAAATTATTGAACTTGTAAATAAACTTGCAAAAAGAGATTATGAAACAGGTTTGTTTTATATGCGAAGAGAGTTTTATAAAGCGGCGATGATCTATTTTGATTCAGTCATTGAAAAATATCCTGACTCAGATTATCTCGAAAAAGCATATGCTGGTAAAATTGAATGTTTATTGAAAAGAGAAGATTATACTGAAGCGATAAAAATTGCTGAGGAATTTGAACGGAAGTTCCCATCAAGTGAGCTTATTGATAAGGTCAGAAGAATAAAAGAAGAAGCGAAATCACATGTCGGAAAGGAGTTACAAACAGGAAGATAGAGTTAAAGAAATCAAACGCGTGAAAGATTCGCAAGTTGAAATGACAGAACTTATTTTGCCAAGTGATGCAAATCCATTTGGATTTTTGCTTGGCGGGAGATTAATGCATTGGATTGATATCTGTGCAGCAATGTCTGCGATGAAACATGCTGGTAAAGTTGTTGTAACTGCAAGCGTAGATGAGTTAAATTTTCTCTGTCCAATAAAGATTGGAGAAGTTGTCATCTTGAAGGCGTCGGTTAATCGCGTATTCAGAACTTCAATGGAGGTCGGTGTAAAAGTTTTTGCTATGAATCCGCTCACTGGTGAATTAAGGCATGCAAATTCTGCATATTTAACATTTGTAGCAATAGACGAAACAGGAAAGCCTGTTCCAGTGCCCCCTATACTTCCCGAGACCGAAGAGGAAATAAGAAGATACGAAGAGGCACTTATAAGACGAGAACAAAGATTGAAGCATAAAGAAGAACTCAAAAATGCCCGAAAACAAAGAATTGAAAATCAATAGATTTTTTGTTTATCTGTTTACTTTTTATATTGAAATTTTAATATCTCAAAATAAACCTTTCCCAACTTTTTTTATAAGTGAGATTCCGCTTCCAGAAGGTGCTTCGGCTTTTTCAGTTGGAAATTTAAACGATGATAATTTTCGCGATATAGTTGCTATCTCCCGCCGTGCGATAACTTGTCTTGAAAATAATCAAAAAAGAGAATTTAATTTCTATTACAGCATTCCAGTAAAAGAGAAACCATCAGATGTTAATCTGGAAGACATTGATAACGACGGTGAAGCTGAAATTATAGCGGTTTACCGCGCAAATTCAACAATTGAAATTTTTAAAAAGGACACGATCGGTTTTAAGAAATTCATCTCTATTGAGACTGGTATCTATCCGGATATGCTCATATGCTCGGATATTGATTTAAACGGATATATGGATTTGATAACTGTTGGGAAAATAATGCTTGGCATAACTGTTAATTATCAAACGGGACCAAGTGAATTTTCGTCACCTGTTAACTTTCTCCCCAAAATACCTTTCAAGAAAGTGCAAATAGTTGATTTGAACTATGATGGTGTTCCAGACCTCGCTGGCATTGATTGGTTAAATAACTTATTTGTTATCTCATACGGTAGGGGAGACGGAAAATTTGGGTTAACATATAATTATAAACTTCCGGAAGAGCCAAATGAATTTGCGGTCGCTGATTTAGATGCAGATGGCTTCTTTGATTATGTGATTTCTTACTATTATCTTGATGAAGTTCAATTTAACTACACAACTCAATCTGGGATAAATTCTCGTTTCAGATTTAAAATTTCAAAACCTTCAAAAATTTCCATTGGTGATTTTAATGGGGACGGTTTTAAAGATATCGTCGTCAGCAACGGTGAAAAACTCTATGTTTTTTTAAACTTAAAAACAAGCTTTGATAGATATGAATTTTTAAGTGATGGAACTGCTGAAATTAAATGTGTTGATCTTGATGGAAACGGAAAGGATGATATAATTGCTCTTGATTCTGTCAGAAGCAGATTAAGAATTTTCTATTCTGACGATAAATTCACATTATCGCGAAATTTTGTACTTGCTGTTGGATCAAGTTCTTTAGATCTTGCGGTGGCTGATTTTAATAAAGATGGATACATTGATTTTGCTACTGTCGGGGATAGTTTGGGTTTAATCTTCGCTTATCAGAAAAACGAGGGGTTTTTCTTGTATCAGAATCAAAAAAGCGGTTTATTTACTGATGTTAAGTTTTCATCTTTTTTAAATACCAACTATCTTTTTTGTTCAAATTACGAAACTGGCGATGTTTCTTTATTTCGCTTCAGCGATGAGAAAGAGGTGAGCGAAATTTTTAGATACAATTTTGATAAACCAAGACAGATTTTCATCGGAATGTCTCCTGATAAAGCGCTCACTATCTTTATTACTATATCTGACTCAAATCTTATTCTAATAAAACCAAAAAGGGAAACGGAATTTGAGGAGGTTAGTATAAAAGAAATTGACAGCACCAAAGTAATTGCCTCAACGGTCGGTGATTTTAATAATGATGGATATTTTGATATAGCGGTTGTAAATCGTGAGGGTGAAAATGTCAGATTGAATATTTTTATTAAGGGGAAAAGTGGTGGATACGCTAAAAGTTATTCAGGTAATCTAAACAGGATGATAAAGCGTGCTTTTCTTTATGTTGACGATTTCAATAACGATGGGTATCAAGATATACTCGCCTATTACGATTACTCTGCAAATAGGATCTCGGATGGCGAACTCAATCTTTTTATAAACGATGGAACGGCGAAGTTTAGAGAAAGAAAAAGAATTGATACGCATATTCATCTTTCTACAAGCAAGCTTTTGAAAATAGGTGATTTCTCAGGTGATTTTAAAAAGGATATTGTTGTTTTTGACAAATTTAGAGATAAACTCTATTTTTATACGGCTGGGGATAAGGGTTTTGAGAAGAAGCAAATAGATTATACATCAGGGAATAAGATCATCTCAATTGCTGTTGCCGATGTTAATCGTGATGGATTTCTTGATTTAATTTTACTTAACAGAACAAATGGAGGAATTGAATTTTTAATAAATAAAAATGGTCAATTTGAATGAAATTTATTTTGCTTCTGTTCGTTATCTCAAGTTTACTGCTTTCGCAAGATGAGAAGATTGAACGAATTTATTACACGATTTGTAATAGAGCTGGAATTGAGGTAAGCAAACCTTTCGACTTTAAACCATTTGATACTGGCAAGTGTGGATTTAATCTTTATGTTGAAGCGGGGAGAAATTGGGATAAGTTTAACGAAATTCAAAAGCTAAATATAAAAAAATCGTTAGAAAGACCACAACTTCAGGTGAGCATTCTATCCCCGAGTAAAAAATTCAGAATTCACTTTGACACAACGGGAATAAATGAGCCATTTTTATTTGATCAAAATGGAAATAAAATCCAGAACTCATGGAAAATGTATATTGATTCTGTTGCGAAGTATATAGATTCGGTTTACAATGTTGAAGTAAATTTATTGGGGTTTGAATTTGACTTTAACGATAACGGCGCTGGAGGTGGAAATGAATATGATATTTATATTCAAGATCTTGACGATGGTCTTTATGGTGAAACAGTTTTTGATCCTTCAAGTCCTCTTCCCAGGGGTGGAGCTGCGAAAAGATATTTGAGTTATATGAGAATTGATAACTCATATCATGAAACCTCTTATTATACTCGTGGCATAGATGGCTTAAAGGTAACGCTTGCACATGAATTTGGGCATGCAATTCAAATTTTATCTTACGGGCTTTGGTTTGAAGATATTTGGTTTTACGAAATGACATCCACTTGGCTTGAGGAAGTTGTATTTGATGAGGTGAACGATTATTATGTTTATATTCCAAGGTTTTTCAGGTCAACGAAAACTCCAATTTATCTTCAAGATGGGTACTCTCTTGCTATCCTTGGGATATTTCTGCAAGAAAGATTTACGCATAGTATAATGGTAAAAGCGTGGGAAAACATAAGAAATTATGCATCTCTTCTATCACTTGAATTTGCATTGAATTTCTTCAATAGCAGTTTGAGGCGTGAATTTGTTGAGTTTTCGCTTTGGAACTATTACACCGGCAGTAGAGCGAAAACTGGATATTATTACAAGGAAGCTAAAAATTATCCTGAAATTAGATTTGAAACGCAACCTGTGATTATAACATCAAATGAAGCAATGATTGAAAATTCCACAGGGGCACTTTCAACGCAGTATTATAAATTCATCTGGCGAAGTGATACGATTATCGCAATAATTTCAAATGTTAATTTAAGTTCTGCATTCGCTCGTTTTGAGGATGAGTTTATTTTTCAATATCACATAACTACTGGAAATTATGAAGGTTATACAACGCTTGGCAATGGTTTGAAAGTGAAATTGAAGGTTTCGGATTTTGATAATTGGGGGAATTTGAATATCTTAAACTCGCAAGTTGCATTAGCCAAGGATGCGAATGTTTTCCCAAATCCTTTTTATGCTGATGGGATTGAAAAAATTTTAATACCTGTTGATCCGGTAGCTGGTGAGATTGAATTAAAAATTTTCACAGCCGGTCTTGACCTTGTTTATTCTGCAAAGTTGAAACCTGAATTTAACCTTGGAGATTATTTTGTGAGTTGGAACGGAAGAAATCAACAAGGTGAGCTTGTGAAGAGCGGAGTTTATATTTACTTTGTAAATTCAGGTAAATTTGAAAAAATCGGTAAGTTTGTACTAATAAGAAAGTGAGATAAGGATTTTAAATTGGAGTTTAAATTAATAGGTAAGGACATAAGAAAGAGCTTTGGTCGCTTGCTTGTTTTTGATTCGGTTAATTTTGAACTTGGTATAGGTTCTTCACTTGCCATCGCTGGAAGAAATGGGTCTGGTAAATCAACGCTTGTTAAGATAATCGCAGGACTTTTGAGCCCAAGCTCTGGCGAGGTAATTTATCAAATTGATGGGAAGAAAATTGATAAACTTGAATGGTTCAAGTATGTTGGCTTCGTTGCTCCATATCTTCAACTATATGACGAATTTACAGGTTATGAAAATATTGAAATACTTGCAAAGATAAGAGGTTTAAGAAATTACAAAGAAAAGATAAATCAGATTTTAGAACTTGTAAATTTGTATTCTCGTCGCAACGATCTTGTTCGCGGTTATTCTTCGGGGATGAAACAACGCTTGAAGTATGCATGTGCACTTCTTCATGAGCCAACGGTTTTGATACTTGATGAACCTACTTCAAATCTTGACTCAGAAGGTGTCGAGATGGTATGGGCGTTGGCAGAAAAACAAAGAAAAAATGGAATTTTAATTGTTGCCACAAATGAGCCAGAAGAGCTGCAAATGTGTGATGATGTTATAAATCTTGATGAATTAAAACAAAAGGTGAAAAATCAAATTGTTAGGTAGCATCTGGGCAATTTTTTTGAAAGATTTAAAGTCAGAACTCAGAACAAGATACGCCCTAAATGCTTTGATTATGTTTGTCGTAGTCACGATTTCAATGCTTTTGTTTGCTACTGCTGGTGAAGTTTTGAGTGCTGAGTTGCTTTCAGGATTACTTTGGGTTGTCATATTTTTTTCTGCGATGTCTGGGCTCTCAAGGACATTTGTAAGCGAGGAAGATAGAGGAACTGTTATTTTCCTTCAACTTTCAGCACGACCCAGCGTTGTGTATTTCGGTAAATTGCTTTTTAATCTTATTTTGATTTTCGGGATCAATTTTTTCGTCGTTTTAGCTTATTTTTTGACTATGGAGAATTTCAAGGTTAGAAGTTTTGATGTTTTTCTCGTTGCTTTGATACTTGGAGGCATGGGGCTTGCTTCAACATCAACTATAATTGCGGCAATAATTGCAAAGGCAAATACAAAGGGAACACTTTATCCAGTGCTTTCTTTTCCAATTCTTTTGCCACTTCTAATTACAGCGATAAATATGACGCAGCTTTCAATTGAGGGAGCGAGCCTTGCTGAGACAATAGGACATTTAAGGATTTTGTTTTCTTATTTTTTTGTTGTTATAATTGCATCATATCTTTTGTTTGACTATATCTGGAAGGAATAAATTATGTGTCGGTTTTGTTTTATTTATTGAACAGCGTTGAAAATTTAGACAAAAACTGTCTTTAATTGTGTAAAATTTGGAAAAAATCAATATTTTAATGCTTGGCACATAAGTTGTTGAAATAGCGATAAAAAAATATAGGTAGAAAATTTGATGCTAATTTGGAAAATTTTGTTAGGTTTATATGTCGCGATAATAACGGTTCTTGTGTTTGTTATTCCTATTGGGTTCATCCCTGGGCTTGGCGAAAGAGCACGGATAATTTTTCTGCATGTTCCATCCGCATGGTTGAGTGTTATTGCCTTTTTTGTGTCAATGATTTATGGAATTCGTTATCTTAGGACAAGAAATATATTTGAAGATGTCAAGTCTGCTTCCTCAGCAGAAATTGGATTTGTATTTTGTCTTATTACAACTGTAACTGGTGCCATTTGGGCAAAATTTAACTGGGGTTCTTTTTGGAATTGGGATCCTCGGCAGACATCAATCTTTGTTCTTCTTTTGATATATGGTGCGTATTTTGTTTTAAGGTCAGCAATTGAGATTGAGGAAAGAAAAGCAACTCTTTCTGCGGTTTATTCAATAATTGCTTTTGTTACTGTTCCGTTTTTCATTTTCATAATGCCAAGGATGATGCCAGGGCTACATCCCGGCTCGAAAGGAGATCCTGAGGGAGCGGGTCCTGTTTTAACTTTTAAGATGGATCCAAATATGAGAATTCTTTTTTTCGCCTCTTTAATTGGTTTTACGCTATTATATCTTTGGATTTTTAAACTTCGCTCAAAAGCAGAGGTTTTGAAAATTAAAATTGAAAACAAACTATATCAGGAGGTTCAAAGTTGAGCGTATATGAATTTCTCGAACTGAATTCTCGTTATCTTGTTTTAATTCTCGCGTTGATCGATTGGTTTTCGGTATTCGTTTATTTAATAAGGGTTGATGTTAAATTGAAAAGCTTGAAGATGAGTTTTCAAAGATTGAAAACCAAGGAGGAGGTTGAGCGATGAAGTTGAAAATTGTAATTGGTTCAATTCTTATCATTGGCTTTATAATTTTCGGAGCTTATTCCTTCATTGAAAGCAATGTTAAATACGCAACAATAGAAGAAGCGAAAAACACAACTAAAAAAGTTCAAATAGTTGGGCAGTGGGTGAAGGATAAGGAAAGTTATTATGATACGAGAAGCCATCACTTTATCTTTTATCTCAAAGACGATAATGGTGATGTTATAAAAGTTGTACATCGTGGAGCAAAGCCAAATAACTTTGAAATCGCTTCTCATGTTGTTGTTAAAGGTCGTTATGTCAATGGTGTCTTTGAATCGCAGGAGATTTTAACGAAATGTCCATCTAAATATCAATCTGCGGATGCATTGAAACAATATCAAAATTAAATTTGGAGAGTTTAAAATGACAGGTAGAATTTTAATATATATTGCTTTCCTAACAGCTCTTTTTACAGCGATTGGATATTATCTTGGATTCAGAGGTAGAAAAGAGTTAATAGCGAAGGCGAGAATAAGTTATCATATTTCCGCTATAACTGTTATATTTGCTTCGGCTCTTTTACTTTATTTTATCTTAACACATCAGTTTCAATACACATATATTTGGAGTTATAGTTCAACTGATTTATCTACGCCACTTTTGATTTCAACATTTTATGCTGGTCAAGAGGGTAGCATTTTGCTTTGGACATTTTATACTGCGGTGCTTGGTTTGTTTTTAATGAGTTATTCAAGGCGCAATGGTTATGAACCTGAGGTTATGAGTGTTTATTCACTTATCAAGGCTTTTCTTCTTTTAATGTTGATTGTTAAAAGTCCATTTGAATATGTGTGGGAGACATGGCCTAAGGAAGTTCATGAGGGATTTATTCCTCCTGAAGGTCGCGGTTTAAATCCGCTTCTTCAGAATTTCTGGATGGTAATTCATCCGCCGATAATTTTCATTGGTTTCGCTGCGATGGCTATACCTTATTCTCATGCCATAGCTGCTCTTTTAAGACGCGAATATATTACTTGGGTTAAACCGGCGCTACCTTGGACTATTTTTGCATCTTTAACACTTGGAGCTGGACTTGCAATTGGTGGTTTCTGGGCTTATGAGACGCTTGGATGGGGTGGATTTTGGGGTTGGGATCCAGTTGAAAATTCATCGCTCGTCCCATGGCTTATAGCGGTTGGGACTATTCATACAATGCTCGTTCAGAAAAGGACAGGTGCATTCGTACGATGGAATCTTGGAATGTCAATTCTTGCTTTTATTCTTATCCTATACAGCACATTTTTGACAAGAAGTGGGGTTCTTGGTGATACTTCTGTTCATTCATTCGTTGACCCCGGAATGTGGGTCTATACGCTTTTGATTACACTTATAGTTATCTTTTCGGGCATTGGCTTTGGCTTGTTATTTGTAAGGAGAAAAGAAATACCTAAGGTAAAAGTTGAAGCAGATCTTTTATCGAGAGAGTATAATCTTTTTCTCGCTTCCGTCATACTTGCTATAATTGCTGCACTTGTGATAGCTGGAACATCTTCACCGCTCATAACAAAAATCTTTCAAGGTAAGGCAAGCGCCGTTGATATTTCATATTATAACAAAACAACGCTTCCGCTTGGAATAATAATGGCTTTGCTAATTGGGTTAGCTCAGGTAATGTGGTGGAGAAAGACTAAGCCTGAGGCTTTAATGAAAACACTTATGTTTCCAACTGCTGCTTCAACTATTTTTACCTCAATTCTTATAATTGCTGGGGTAAGGGAAATTTTAATGGCGCTCTTTGTTTTGACATCGTCTTTTGCCTTTTTCGTTAATTTGAGAATTGCTTATAAAATTGCTCGTGGCAATCCAAAGTATATCGGTGCTTCCTTAACTCATGTTGGCGTTGGGATATTTTTCCTTGGAGTTATTGCATCAACGAAATATGATAAAACACAAATTATCTCATTGCCCAAGGATCAACCGGTTAATGTTTTTGAGTATAAACTGACCTATATCGGAAATCAAAAAATTGATAAGGAGAAAGTCGCTTATAATGTGAAAGTTGAAAAAGGTGGAGATTCGTTTATAGCACCATTACAAATGTACTTTAGTGAATATAATCAGGGAGTGATGAGACATCCTTATATTTTTAGCTTGCTGAACTATGATATCTTCAGCAATCCAAAACTTCCTGCTTTTCTTGTTAAAAACATGTTGACAAACGATCTTTACTTATCTCCGATGAGCTTGGAGAAAAGCACTGGCTTTAATCCGCACTCAACCGGCGATCTCATCATACTGGGCAAAGATCAAGAAAGGACAATTGGTGATTATAGATTAAAATTTATCCGCTTTGATATGAAATCAGATGATATGGCAAAGATGATGGCTGGAGAAGATTTTGCAATTGGTGCGGTGATTGAAGTTACATACGGTGGCGAAAAACAACAAGTTGTACCAAGGATTTATTATCGCAATAATGTGCCAGTTCCAGAAGCTGTTAAAATCGGTGATAAACAATTAACATTTGTTAATCTTAATGTTGAAACTGGGCAAATTGCTGTGAGTTTGAAGTCAAATGATGGCAGTTTTCAAGTTAAAGATGAACCGATTGAAGTTCTAGTAATTGAGGCAAGTGTTAAGCCATTTATAAATTTAGTTTGGTTTGGTGTTTTGGTCATGCTTGCTGGATTTATCGTTTCAATGATAAGACGAATCTCTGAGGTGCAAAAGTGAAGGCTCTCAACGGTTTCAATAAAGGGCGTGCTTTAATAGCACGCCTTTTTTATTTTAAATCCATTTTTGTTGTAGGTGATAGATACAGGATTTAGGGAAACTTTTCGTGTATTTTTTAACATATTCTCGGTAATTGTTCGCCGGCAAGCATGTCAACAACTCTTTTACCACCAAAGATTGTTTTCATCAGAACAAATCCTGGATGTTCATAGGTAATTTCACCAATAATCTTTGCTTCTTTTCCAAGTGGATTTTTCCTCATTGCTTCAAGGACCTTATCTGCGTCTTCGTTTTTAACGACGACAATTATTTTCCCTTCATTTGCTACATAAAGCGGGTCAAGTCCAAGCATCTCGCATGCCGATTTAACTGGTTCTGGTATAGGTATTTCAGATTCCCAAATTTCAATTCCAACATTTGCTGATTGAGCAAGTTCGTTCAAGGCGCTTGAGATACCTCCACGAGTTGGATCTCGCATCCAGTGAATTTCTTTGCTCGCAGATAGAATGTCTTCAACGAGATAGTTCAGGGGTGCTGTATCGCTTTCAATTTCTATTTCAAACTCTAATCCTTCACGCTTTGATAGAATTGCTATTCCATGAAGTCCAATTGGGCCATTGATTATAATCTTGTCCCCCGGTTTAACTTTTTTAGGTGAAATTTCAATATCATGTTCAATTATTCCGATACCAGATGTATTTATAAAAATTTTGTCGCCTTTCCCCTTTTCAACCACCTTTGTATCACCGGTTACGAGAATTACTCCAGCTTTTTCGCAAGCTTTTTTCATGCTTTCAACAATTAAGCATAAATCTGAAATAGGAAAACCTTCTTCAATTATAAGACCTGCACTTATAAAAAGAGGTTTTGCACCTCCAACTGCCAAATCATTTATAGTTCCATTTACAGCAAGCTCACCAATGTTCCCGCCAGGGAAAAAGATTGGGTTGACAACATATGAATCTGTTGTGAAGGCGATTTTCAATCCATTTAGATTTATCACCGCTTGATCGCCAAGCTCCGAAAGATACGGATTATTAAAGGCGGGAAGAAATATATTTTTTATAAGTTCGTGCGTGAGTTTTCCACCGCTTCCATGTCCAAGGAGAATTTTTTCGTCGTTTGAAGACAAACTCAAACAATCTGATCTAATTTCTTTCGGCATAATATGTTCAAAGAGAGGTTAAATTTTTTAGAAAAACTTTATTCCCCAAGTTCATTTTTTAAAAAACCGATCTTTTCAAGATAATACAACATCTCCTGCGCTTCCTGCTCGTTAAGTTTGCTTATTCCAAATCCAACATGAACAACAGTGTAATCTCCAACTTGAGCGTCGGGTATATATTCAAGACAAACTGTTTTAATAACACCTCCAAAATCAACTTTTCCCATTTTTAATCCATTTTCTTCAAAAATTTCAATTATCTTTCCAGGGATTCCAAGACACATAGTATTTCTACTCCGCTTAAATTTATTGGAATATCGCTTTAAATTAAGAAAAGTATTTGAAAACTAAAAAGGCGAGCCAATTAGGCTCGCCCTTTTTCATTTATATTCTGCTCCACATTTCCTGGATTTGTCTTAGTAGTATAGTTGGGTCTGTTGAGTGAGGTGCTCCAGCGGGATAAATTATATCTAGTTGTCTTGCCGCATTTTGAAAATCTCCAAGCGTATAGTAGGATTGTGCGAGAACGAGACGAAGGCGTCTATTGTGTACACGATTGTCGTATGTAAATACATAGTTTGAATTCACATTTAAAACTTCAAGTGCTCGTTGAATTGCGGATGGGAATTCGTTTAGAGCATGGTGAACGAAAGCAAGCCCTGCTCTTGAATCAAGAGATACCCTTTGAGATATGCTTTGATGGGCGAGAGCGCTTAACAAATCATTTTTCGCAAGTTGAAAATCCCGGTTGTAAGCTCTTGACCATCCACGACCGCATTCTGCTTCTGCTTGTAAACTGTCGTATCTTGAGTTCGTTCGTGCGAGAGAAACGGCAGAATCGAATTTTGCAAAGGCTTCATTGTAATTTCTATTACTAAAAGCTTGCCAGCCAGATTGGATAAGAGAATTTATTCTAACTATGGTACCGTCTCCATTTCCAGTTAATTGAACTGTAAAGGGCGAAGCCGAATTCGTTGCGTTATGTGTAATTGATAAAGCTCCAGCAAATGCACCATCGGATGTCGGAGCGAATCTCACAAAAACGATCAATGATTCGCCAGGAGAAAGATTAAATTGTGTCGCCCCTTGGAGCGTAAATCCAGATCCACTTATGCTAATTGCTCCTGACAATCGTCCAGTTGAATTATTTTGATTTTTTATTACGACTTGCATGTCTTTGAATTGATTTAACGGAACATATCCGAAGTTGATTGAAGTCGGTGATATACTTATGTAAATCGTTTCACTCGGTCCAGATGGTTGTTTTTTACAGCTTGGAAATATAGCAAGTATTGCAAAGATGAGGATAAAACTTAAAACTGAAAGTGGCGCTGATTTAAAAATCTTTTTCATAGTTATATCTCCTATCGTTTATTTTGTCAAAACCATTTTTAATGTTTTGCTGAAATTGCCAGCTGCTATCCTGTAAAAGTAAATTCCAGATGGTGCAACTTTGCCTGAGTTATCTTTACCATCCCATACAACCGTATATCTACCAGCGTTTTTGAATTCATTAACAAGGGTTCTGATTTCCTGACCGATGATGTTATAAATTTTTAGCGTAACGAACGCATCTTCTGGGAGATCAAATGATATACTTGTTGATGGGTTAAATGGATTTGGATAATTCTGATAGAGTTCAAATTTTTTCGGAAGATCTACTGGTTGAGATACAATCATTGTAACATCACTTTTTCTAGTGACAATAAAATGTCCAAGCTTATTTATCTCTGCAGTGATGAGATCGCTTGAATTTGAAACAGTTGATGGCAATCCAACCCATTTTGAACCATCCCAATATGCAATCGTAAGTTCCTCTTTTGGAATTCCAAGAATTTTATTTGGGTCAAGGTAAATTTTTATCGTTGCTGGTTTGTTGAGCTCGTATCCAACCGGACTGAGAGTGTAAATTGAGCTTAATTTTGTGGCGATTGAGCTTTCAATCTCTGAGTTCAAAACATCTGAATTTCCAGCAAATGAGATAACATAGATATTATCACGAAGTGAATTTCTACCAAATTCTGCTTCCATTTTTCCGTCCGTTGAGGCAATGTAGCCACCATCTGCGGAGCGTAAAAATTGAACATTGAAAGTATAAGCTGTGTCAGAGTAGATAACACCATATTTCGTTGTACCTCTAACTCTTATCTCAATTGTTCCACTTGAGGTTAAGGTGATATTATTATCAACAAATACTCTATCGCTTGAATTTGGAACTGGTTGAAAGTTCAAATTTACAACTCTTGAGCCTTGCGTTAGAGTACCCGAAAGATTACTCCGATTAAGTTTTGAAGGGCTTGCAACAAAAACATCAAGTTGCTCACTAAATATCGGGTTCTGGAAAAATCCAACAATCAATCTCGGTCTTGTTGTATCAGTATAAGCGAAAGTCGCTCTCATCATCATATTCCAACCCCTTAAAGAAACTGTCGTTCCACCGCTTGATACCTGAAGGTTTTCCATAGGAACCCAGGTATTCGGATTTGATGGATGCGTCGGACCAAAGAAAGCATAGGTGTAATTAGTCTTCGTCGTGCTGTCCATACCAACATAAGTTCCAATCGTATCGTCAGAATCTTCAGTAAAGCCAATGTATATCGTTCCAAGGTTTCTAAGTTGAGAAGCATATGGAGTAAGGTCAATTGTTAAAAACTGTCCGTCATAACCAGCTCTGTTTGTTGAGTAAATAAATGGTGTAATTATGTTATTTCCGGGAAGTCCATTGTTATCAGCCCAAACATGGAAATAAAAATCCTTTGGAGCTGTTGATGGAATGTTTGAACCAGAAAATTCATGAGCAAATGCTGCAAGTATTTTTGCAGAAACGAGCTGATTTGTGCTAACTTCGGGAATAAATTTAACAGCCCATCCATATCCAGCTCTATTGTTTCCAAAGCCGAGGAAGTTTGCTTGACCTATAAATCTATCGGGAGTTCCATCATCATAAGCAATTTCAACATAGTAGGCAACTTGTCTTCCCTGCGAAGTATAAGAATAATTTGCAGATGTTGAACCTGTATTCATTACAACGAAAACCACTGTTCTAACGGAGCTTCCGAATTCGGGAACTTGAAATTGAACTCCTGGAGTAACATCAACAACTTGCTTTACAGATGGTCCGAGTTTTATAGCTTTTATCTGGACAAGTGCCGAGGTCGTTGTAAATGTTACTTTTAAAGATTCACCATAAGTAAAAGCGATGTAATCAACGGCATAACCATAAACGCTTTGATTTGTTACATTTACATTTGGATCGCTGTGAATATTTGCTTCAGTCGGTTTTCCAGAGATAGAGTAAGTGTAGCCATAACTTGGACTTACGGTTTTATCATTAAGATAATTTGCAATAAACCAATTTGTTAAGATCTGTGTAAATGTTCTTCCTTTTGTCAAAAAAACAGTATTTAATCCAACTGCACCATCTCCAGGTTCTTGAACAACGCTCTTTAAAATATCATCTCCAAGTTGTTCTGTGTAATAAAGTGTAAAAAGCGCAGCTCTTGCGTAATCTGAGAGTACATCACCACTTATATTATTCCAATCAAAAAGTGGAACATCAACTTTTGAAAAATATCTTGATGGGCTTCTAAGGGAATATCCACAAATAACTTCTGAAACTTCGGATAGACCTTCGTTTACAAATGTTACTTCATTTCTATCATAATTGTAATGAATCAAATGCTGATACTCGTGCGCAAGTGTGCTTAAAGGTTTTTGTGGATCTCTCACATTATTGTAGAAGATACCTGGGTAGGAATCAATGTAAAGTATGTCTCTACGATTACTGCCCATGTTATCTGTTTGATCCCACGAGAAGAAAAAGCCAGCAACATAGCTTCCACCGGGTTGCCAGCCATCTTTTATGTCAGTTATTAGAAAATCCGTTTTCCCATCGCCATCTTTATTGGGAGGATTTCCAAAATATTGGTGTTCAATTTTAACTATTCCCCAGTTTGGATTTCGCGAACTGCTTGGAGTTTGATTCTCAAGTGCATTTAAAATTGCGTTAACCTCTGTCTGCGTTACATAACCATTAGTTAAGTCCGTAACATCAACCCATACTTGAGTTAAACTTCCAACTGCTCTTAATTCCGCAGTGATATAATCAAACTGTTGCGTTACGAGATTATAAACATAAAAGCTTCTTCTTGTTCCGACGGTGTCTGATGTTTTGTGAGGAACTGTCTTCTCAAGCACTGCTTTCTGCATCAAAGCATAGAGCTCGGGATTGTGAATCCGCGTGTTTTCAAGCGCTCGTTTTGCTACTTCGTCAGTTAAAAACATCGTCACGCATATGGGAGTACCAATCTCATCAGATGAGTTTTCAATTGTCGCTTTTGCTATATCAGGAGTTTTATGCAAATGTTGAGCGAGCGAAAGATTTACAAAGAAACAAAGAAATAGAAAATACAAAATTTTAGCCAGCATGATCTTTGCCTCCATTTATTTATTTTGATAAAATTTTAAAACTTTTAACGAGAATTTTACCTTTCTCAATTCCCTTGGTATCTTTTCCTGCAACTTCAAGGATCGCTGTAGCTCCCTGATTTTTCCACAGATCTTTGTAAACAGGGGAGTTTTTTGAAATAATAAAAATACTACCATCCTCTGTTTGAATTGCAAGTTCAACAAACGGCTCATTGCCAGTTGTGTAAATTTTCCCTTTAATGCTGAAACCTTCCGAGGAATGGTATATCGCATAACATCCTGAAATTAGAGCAAGAAGTAAAAGAAAAACCTTCACAGCAATTTTCTCTTGTGTTTTCGTCCTATACCCGTTTACTCAGGGGAAAGAACTTTAAAACTAAAAGAAATATAAAAAACGCAATCAACAATGTCAACTTTGAAAGAAAGGGTGTGAGTTGGATCAAGCTTGAATTAGCGAGTTTATAAAAAGCGAAACATAAGATCGTTGTAGCTCCGATCTTTGTCAATCTCAGGTATTCATATTTTATGGGATAAATTTTTTGAACAATAATAAAAAGCAAAAGTGTCATCACGAAGTAGCTTATAAATGTCGCCCAAGCAGAACCATAGATCCCGAGGTGCGGAATTAAAATATAATTCCCAACTATATTTGCTATTGCTCCGATCCCTGTAATGTAAGGAAGATAACTTGTCTTTTTCTCAATGTAAATTCCAGCTATTAGATTAACATAGATTCCGTTGAAAAGATAACCAAGCAAGACAATTGGCACAATATCAAGTCCGCTCCAATAATCTGGATGTATTATGTATATTCCGAAAATTTTTATCTTAACAAAGTCGCTTATAAAAACTGAGACAACCAAAAACAGAAACGAAGCAGATAAAACAAAGTAAGTCATAACTTTTGAGAAAAGAACTTTCGCATCCGGGCGACTTGCGTTCTTTAGAAAGAAAGGTCTCCAAGCGTAATCAAACATTGAAACGAAAAGCATCATAAAAATTCCAAGCCGATAATTTGCTTGGTAAATTCCCACGGTTTCGTCATTTGTTAAGGCTTTTAAAATTGGGCGATCTACAACTTGGATCACCATTGCTGATAAACCCGAAGGTATATAGGGCAAGCCAAACTTTAAAAGCTCCGTGTAAAGGTTTTTCAAAAATGTCGGTGAGAAATTTTGCAATATCACGGGCAAAAGCAAAGCAAATGTCAAAGCCGATGCGATAAGATTACTTATAAAAATGCCGTAAATTTCAAGCTTTAATTTCAAAAGCAAAAAAATGTTGAGAGCAACATTGACAACTATATTCAGCACCTTTATCGTTGAGAAGATAAGTGCTTTATTTTCGAGGCGTAGATATGCAAATGGAATTATGGAAACAGCGTCAAAAAATAAAATCCAGGCTGAATATCTTATACACACTGCATATTTGGGAGGGATGTCAATTAATTTCGCTATTTGCTCTGAAAAGAAATGAATCAAACTTGAAAATAATAACGAGGTAAAAAGAACCGATATAAATGGCGTGCTGAAGTTTTCTTTTTTGTTGCCGATTTCAAGAGATGAAGCATATCTTAGGTATGCTGATTCCATCCCATAAGAATAAATTACATTCAGAAAGGCGATGTAAGCGTAAATTGTTGTGACAACTCCATATTGGTCTGGTTTTAAAACATTTGTATAAAATGGAACAAGAAGGAAGTTTAAAAACCTGCCAACTATTGTACTTATGCCATAGATTGCGGTTTCCTTCCCAAGCTGTTTTATTTGTGGGAACATCAATTTATTTTTTTACTTTCACCATATTATGTGTGATTCCGCGTGGTAGGAGCTTCTCACAAGTGGACCTGATTCAACATATTTAAAGCCCATTTCAAGTCCTATGTTTTTAAACATTTCAAACTCTTCAGGCGTAACATATCTATCAACTGGTAGATGCATTTTCGTTGGTTGAAGATATTGTCCAAGCGTTAGAATATCAACATCAATTTTTCTTAAATCTTTCATCACATCAATTACTTCTTGATTTGTTTCCCCGAGGCCTAAAATTATTCCCGTTTTTGTAACGAGACCTCGTTTTTTGGAATAATCTAAAACCTTTAAGCTTCTTTCGTATTTCGCTTGTGGACGAACCGTTTTGTAAAGTCGTGGGACGGTTTCAACATTATGATTTAAAATATCTGGCTTTGCTTCAATCACTATATCAAGAGCTGATTCATCTCCTTTGAAATCCGGAATTAAAACCTCAACTCTGCATTCTGGGACAAGTTTTCTTATTTGTCTTATTGTTTCAGCAAATGCCCAAGCCCCTCCATCTTTGAGATCATCTCTGTTAACTGAAGTTATGACAGCATGTTTTATCCCCATAAGTTTAACTGCTTCTGCGACTCTCCTCGGCTCATCTTGATCAAACCATTCGGGTTTTCCGGTTTTTACGGCGCAAAATCCACAGCTTCTTGTGCACACATCACCAAGTATCATGAAAGTAGCTGTTCCCCTGGACCAGCATTCGGACATGTTCGGACATCGTGCTTCTTCACAAACTGTGTGTAGTTTATGAACATTGACGATATTTCTTACATCAGTGAAAGAACCGTTGACTTGGAGCTTTATTTTAAGCCAATCGGGTCGCTTTTCTCTTATTTGCATTGTTTTAATAAAGTTTGTTTTTGTCAATACAAAGTTAAAAAATTTTGTTTGAGAAATGAAATTTTTAAATTCAAAATAAAAAAGAAACCTTGATGAGTGCTTTTTCGCTGAGCGCAAATTTGATAATAGTTTTACTTGCGGTTTTGGTTTCAATCGGGGTTGGGTTGATTTCATATTATCGTGTATCCATCCCAGGTGAGCGAAGGAAAATAATTTTTCTTTTCATCTTAAGAGTTATTGCTGTTTTTATATCTTTTCTTCTGATTTCTGAACCTATTTTAACGCTCATCTTGCGCTCAAATCAATCACCTTCAGTTGCTATATTAATTGATAACTCAAAAAGCATGGGAATCCAAGATCGCCTTGGGGATAGAAAAAAACAAACTAAAGAGATAATTGAGAAATTAACGAAAATGGAGATCAGAGGGGATAAAAGATTTTTTGTTTTTTCTGGAAGCGTGGAGGAAAAAAGAGGATTTAATGTAGATTCACTTTCATTTTCTGTCGGGTTGACGGACATTTCGTGAGCTTTGAGAAAAATTCAATCAATTTCAACACAGGAGAATATAAA
>JBCNVC010000120.1:0-3460 GCA_039630395.1 Candidatus Kryptonium sp.
GTGAGTTAGTTTTATTGAAGTATTATTTTACCGTGGGTTTGAATCGTACCTGTGAGGGATTGAAACGAGCTCAACCCCCGTAATTTTTATTAATTTATCAAGTTTGAATCGAACCTGTGAGGGATTGAAACTAATTATTGCTTTTCATGGTATTTCCTCAATTTGTTTTGTTTGAATCGAACCTGTGAGGGATTGAAACTTCAAATAACTTTCCGAGGGGCAAGTTTTTGTATGGTTTGAATCGAACCTGTGAGGGATTGAAACACCGCACAACTTGCGTGCATAAATGCATAAACACGGTTTGAATCGAACCTGTGAGGGATTGAAACGGATATACTCGCTATCTTGAATATCAATATCAATATCGTTTGAATCGAACCTGTGAGGGATTGAAACAAATTAAAATAAAGTTAATGTGTTTTGTTTAAAAAGTTTGAATCGAACCTGTGAGGGATTGAAACGGTTTTGTGATAGGATTACCAAATTGAATTATCCGTTCCGTTTGAATCGAACCTGTGAGGGATTGAAACGAACTATCTCAACACGATCTGGATTCAATATAAAAGCCGTTTGAATCGAACCTGTGAGGGATTGAAACTGAGTATATGATTAAAAAATAATAAAGATTTGTTTTTTGTTTGAATCGAACCTGTGAGGGATTGAAACTTAAAAGTTCTTAAAATCATCATATTGTTTTTTCTCGTTTGAATCGAACCTGTGAGGGATTGAAACAAATTTTTTCAATTTCAGGTTTCAGGTTTTCAAAATTGTTTGAATCGAACCTGTGAGGGATTGAAACGCGCCGTAATTCGTCCGATATATAAAATCCGTCCTCTTGTTTGAATCGAACCTGTGAGGGATTGAAACGACGAAAAAACGATTTGCAAATCAATAAGTTTTTAGTTTGAATCGAACCTGTGAGGGATTGAAACTAAATGGAAGAAAAAAAGAGGGTATGATGTAGTTGAGTTTGAATCGAACCTGTGAGGGATTGAAACGATTGTTAACTACTCCACTCGCAGACTCTCTGCGCGCGTTTGAATCGAACCTGTGAGGGATTGAAACTAATACGGAGCCCATAGCCCAGTATGGACCTCCTCTGTTTGAATCGAACCTGTGAGGGATTGAAACAGATTTTGTTCTAAATCTTCTCTGTATCTTTGTATTAGTTTGAATCGAACCTGTGAGGGATTGAAACTCGGAGGGAGGGGTAAATTTGTATGTTCCAGCGAGGGGTTTGAATCGAACCTGTGAGGGATTGAAACACTTCAAATTCAACCCCACATTTTCTGCAAGTTAGTTGTTTGAATCGAACCTGTGAGGGATTGAAACTTTATTTTGGTTTGTTTAATGTATCAAGGTATTCTGTTTGAATCGAACCTGTGAGGGATTGAAACTCGTATATTGGTAGGTTGGTATACCAGGGTTAGTAGTTTGAATCGAACCTGTGAGGGATTGAAACACCAAAACTGTTAATTTGATATGTTTGACCTGTTTGTTTGAATCGAACCAGTGAGGGATTGAAACTATACAAGATTGAGATGAAGCCTATTGTAGCGGAGAGTTTGAATCGAACCTGTGAGGGATTGAAACGAGGTTTCCGCGGGGACTTTTGTATTCATAAAATTTTGTTTGAATCGAACCTGTGAGGGATTGAAACATTACAAAAACATTGGTATACTTTCCTATTTTTTCAAGGTTTGAATCGAACCTGTGAGGGATTGAAACGCCACCACAACCTTTCGGAGACCATATATATTTATTGTTTGAATCGAACCTGTGAGGGATTGAAACCCCAACTCGCATTAATTGCCTTTGTGCGACCATCAATTTGTTTGAATCGAACCTGTGAGGGATTGAAACTAAAAATTTCCAGATGTCCTTGACGCTCTACTCTCGTGTTTGAATCGAACCTGTGAGGGATTGAAACGAAAACGCAATCACAATCAAGATTGCAAGTCGTCAAGGTTTGAATCGAACCTGTGAGGGATTGAAACAATTTAGCAAATTCTATCTTGCGTAAAACTCCCTTTTGTTTGAATCGAACCTGTGAGGGATTGAAACTTTGATTTTTTGGGAGGAGATGGAGGAAACAGTAAATGTTTGAATCGAACCTGTGAGGGATTGAAACTCCTGAGATTTAACAATATGATTAAAAAATAATAATTGTTTGAATCGAACCTGTGAGGGATTGAAACATAAACTTTTGCATTTTGAGAGAATACAAAAAGCAAATGTTTGAATCGAACCTGTGAGGGATTGAAACTTCTCCCTCAATTTCCCAAACCAAGACCTCATTGTGTTTGAATCGTACCTGTGAGGGATTGAAACATCACCTTGTCTCTAATCACTAGCCTTAAATACGGAGTTTGAATCGAACCTGTGAGGGATTGAAACAAGTTAATAAATTTCAGTTCATCAATTCTTTGAACAGGTTTGAATCGAACCTGTGAGGGATTGAAACTGGCATTGCCCCATTCGTCTATTGCAAGGTATAAACCGTTTGAATCGAACCTGTGAGGGATTGAAACAGAAGAATATAACCTTGTGCGATATTCTTGGACTATGTTTGAATCGTACCTGTGAGGGATTGAAACGCGCTCCAATCAGATATAAATCCAACCCAAGTTAAGTTTGAATCGAACCTGTGAGGGATTGAAACTGCCCATAAACACTATCAACAATTACATAACCATTAGTTTGAATCGAACCTGTGAGGGATTGAAACGGTCCACCACAAAATCTGCCGTCGCTGATAAATATCTGTTTGAATCGTGTCTGTGAAGGGTTGAAATGGAAAAATGATCTCTTTTGTCTGTTTACTTGTCAACTGTTTGAATTGTACCTGTATCGTGGTATTTAAATCATGCCTATGGGGGATTGAAGCGGTGTTTACTTTTTGTTTACTTGAAGGTTAAATTGAGAGGGATTCAATCTGTTGAGCAGTGTGTTATTTAGATGTTTGAATTTGCGTCTGATTTTGATAATGAGCGTTGATAAAGTTTTAAAGTGTGGTTGTTGTGTTTGCTTTTTAGGTGTATGTTGATTTTGTAACGAATGGATTTGTGCTTTGTATACGGTAAAAAAAGGAGGCGAGAGGATGGAAATAAAATACTTAAAAATAAATGGTAAAATATATCAAATAAACATCAAAATTGATGTAACGGAAGAGTTGCTAAGGTATCAAGAGAAGATGGTCAAAGAATCTTTGGGGATTATATCAAAGGACAGGGATAAAGGTATAAAGTTATTTGATGCATTGTTTAATTTAATGTCGGAGTTGGAAGTTAGCTTGAGAGAATTTGCGGACATATTGTTCGTATATGCTTGTGATTTAGTTCAAATGGAGATAGAGGGTGCACTTGAAATGAGAAACGATATCATAACTTTTTTAGATGAAAGGACAAAGGAAAAAGAGATAGAAAAGATAGTATTGAGGTATATATTTTTGAGTTTAATA
>JBCNVC010000121.1:0-3402 GCA_039630395.1 Candidatus Kryptonium sp.
TAAACTATTTGTGCAACAATAAATTTGATCTGTATACCAGACTTATCAAGAGAAGAAAGTTGGAGCGATAAACCATCAACGAAAATTCCAACTGCAATTTTTCCAGAAAATTTTTTTCGCGCCATTGTAATAATAATTTTATTGTTTGAATATGATTATGCTGCTTGTAGAAGTTGTTGCATTCTTCGTTTGTTATTTGCAAAATTGATAGCTGTTTCAAGCGAAATTTTTCTTTCAAGATAAAGTCGTCTTAAATCTTGTTCCATCGTTATCATTCCATATTCAGCTCCCTCTGCGATCATTTGATAAATTTCACCTGTGTTGTTGTTTTTTATAGCCGACCTTATTGATGGAGTCATAACCATTATTTCCTTGGCGAGAACCCTTCTCCCATCTAAACTTGGGACGAGCTTCTGAGAGATCACACATTTTAAAATATCAGCTAACCTATTTCTAACTCTCTCTTGTTCAATTGGGGGAACTTCTCCGATTATTCTGTCAATACTTTCAACAGCTGAAGAAGTATGAAGTGTTGATAAAACTTTATGCCCACTATCCGCTACTTCAAGTGCAGCCATGATTGTGTCTGGATCTCTCATCTCTCCAATTATAATTATGTCAGGATCTTGACGCAATGCTTCTATCGTTCCCTGTTTAAACGACATGGTATCTCTACCGACTTCCCTATGGCGAATTATACAACGCTTTGATTCATGAACATATTCAACTGGCGAGGCAATTATGATAATATGCCCCTCAACAGTTCTATTGTTAAGATCAACTATAGCGTCAAGCGTCGTGCTTTTACCAGAACCTGTTATTCCCGTAACGAGAATTAATCCTTCTTTCGTATATTGCAAACTTAAAACTTTAGTAACATTTGGATGAAACCCATAACTCTCATAAGGTCGTATCTGAGTATTTATCGCCCTCATATTTAAAGCGAGGTCATCAAGTTCAAAATAAGCATCCGCACGATAACGATAAATCGTTCCATTTTGATCTTTAAATATATATGAAAAATCAAGATTCCTATTTTCGTAAAGGTATTGTCTTTGTCTTTCCATGAGCAAACTTTGTATCAAAATGTTGAACTCGTCAACCTCATAAATCCCAAATTCTGGTATTGGTTTTTTAGAACCGTGAATTCTAAGCCAAACCATTTTTCTTGAACCCCACCCCCCAAAATCTATATCAGATGCCTCAATCTCTCTCATTCTTAAAAGAAACATGTTTATCAAATCTCTCAAAATAAGTTTCTGATTTTCCGACATCTTTCTTATTATCTCATCACCTATATATATCTGTTTCTCCACACTAAAAAGTGTAACTGGAATTTTACTTGCAAGCGAACTTAACAATTCTTTCGCCTCTTTAACAATTTGAGGATTTACTGGCATAAGATCAACTTAACATTTTTATTTTCATTCCCACCATGAAACTAACCTTAATTGTCTTATTCCTGGATAACTCACAAGTGGATAAAATGGAGGTGCTTTATCTCTAAATCTCGGATCATATCTATATCTTTTACTAAAACCATTTTGAATTATTCCGCTAGCTCCAGAGAATCGCCCCACAGGGCCCCTTTCTTCTTGAGTTATGCTTCCTGTTAAATAAATAGCTCCAGAAGGTGGTCTTCTATTCCAGTTTTCAGCTATAAAACTTCGGTCGTTGGAACCACCATTATACGCCATGATCGCCGCTTGAATAACGACATTATTCTGATTTGGATCACTATCAGCTATTATGACATTCTGATATGAGACAAGCCCAAGAAAATCATCAGAATTCGGATTAACATTTGGATCACTTGCGTATTTTATATCATCCCATATTCTTATATTCCCATCTGCTAAAATAGTTAACTGACCGTTTAGAGTACCTTCTACAACAACCTCGCCTCTAACCCAGATAACACCTGTTGAACTTAACTGTGAAACACTAATCGTATCAGGCGTGGCTAATTGCGGCACTGATCGTTGTCTTCTATAACTTGAGCTTCCAATCCATTCTTGTGTCCATCCGGTTATTCTTCTTCTTACTACTCTGCCATCAGGCAAAAATTTAAAATAAGTTGCCTGATTAATAACTCCACCACCATTTATTGCTGCCGTTTTAGTCCTATTCATATCAGCAGGAATTTCAGCATATATACCAACTTCCCATCCACCATAGAACTTTGCCTTATTTTTGTTAGAGGTCGGTTGTGGATTTATTCCAGAATATGCAGTAACTTTGTCATAAAAAACGGGTGAGCCATATGTATGTAAAACACCATTAGTATGAACAGGACCCCAAACTGTATCACCATCTATCCAGTAAACAGGTGCCCCAGCATAAAATTCCGTTCCAGTATACCAAAAATATCTCGAAGCTGGCGTCACAGGACCACTTGAATATACAAAATACGCAAAAGCTGAATCCTCAATTCGATAAGGTCTTCTATATTTAGCATAATATGTATCTACAAATGCATATCCTCTCGATTTAACACTTAACCTCACAATTGAATCAGGTATAACAGGATGAATTCTAACAATAGCTGTGCAATTGTTCATCACGACATTAAAAGTTGTATTTGTCGTTCCATCCTTCCAAACTTTACTTACCCCAATGTTCATTGCGCTTACAGCTGTTTCGTGAACCAATGTTTTTGCATAATAATAATTAAAGCTATCAGTTGCGGAAATTACAGCCCGAGTTAGGCGAAGCTGGTAAATTGAAAATGCTGTAATAAATCCAATGAGTATTAACAATGATGTTTTTCCAAACATATATCTTACCTCCCTATCTTCTTAAATTCTTTGAAACAAGTCGTGTCTGACGCCAGAAAGATGTACGCAGCAATCGTCTCAACTCTTTTTTTCTAAATTCTCTATCCTTAATACCTGAAATTTCTTTTCTGACGAGCTCGGGCGATAACACAACACGAGGATTAAAAGCTGTTAAGGTAACTTCAACCATTTTTGACGCAACCAACTCACTTCCTGGATCAACCGGATTACCTATTTGATCAAGATATCTAAAAACTTGTCCGTTTCCAATTCTCCCAATGTCTGTTGAACGAACTCCTTCACCGGTGACCTTCAATATTCTCGTAATTTTATACATAAATAAACTTGTGTCACCATAATCAATTTTTTCAGCAAGAGTTATAACATATTCAATCGTATCGGCAATATTATCTCTATGTGGTATCACATGCCCGAAATAGTCAAACTCGCGATTCAGGTGAGCTATAAACTTAATATGATTAGGACGGGCTATAAAAAGAATGCGATTCCCTTCTGGAACCCCATACCCCATTTTTCTCAAATCGTATTCTATTATGCTGGACATATTCGCAAGATTTATTTGGCTGATAGCATCGGAATTATAATTTGCGAAATCTCGAGTTGT
>JBCNVC010000122.1:0-3398 GCA_039630395.1 Candidatus Kryptonium sp.
TGCACTTACTGCAACAACTCTTATCTTTTCTTTATCTTCCCCTGAAAGATTAAGATAATCAAGCATATCAAGAAGAGCTTTTTTCTTTATCTCTGTCTTTTCTTTGTATTCTTCCTCATCCTCAAGGTCCATAACTACACTGTCCATCTTGTTTAGAACAAAAATCGTGTTTTCTAATTTTTTCATATCTATAAGCACACCCTTCACCAAATCTTTATGTGAGTCTTTTATAGGATTTACTGCATCTACGACAAACAATATAACATTTGCCTCTGATATGTATTTCCTTGTTTCCTCATCGTGCAAATTATTGTGAGAAAAAGTTCCTGGCGTATCTACTATAAAGAAGTTTTCATATTCGTAAAAAGTTACTCTATCTGTAGTAGGCTCAGGTGCAATCCTTATGTTGAAATTTTTGGTAATTGCGGATACAACACTTGATTTGCCATCTGAAAACGCACCAAAAAGTGCCATAGCTATCTTTTCCTTATTTATGTTGTTTATGCTTCTGTCTACCTTTTCTATCATTTCGTCAAGCTTTCTGTAAAAGGGTTCTACATCCTGAGAGTTTTGTGCAATATCAGAACTTAAATCTTTTAAGACTTCCTTTACTTCAACAACGAGGTCTCTAAGCGTATACAATTTATCAAGAATGGTTTCTTTCTTCATGACCTACCTCCCTACCATGGTTTTCCATACGAATGTTATAGTCGTTAACTGCATTCCTAATGTCATTTAACTTGTTTGATCGATCGCTGAAGTAGTTATTTATCTTCATAGGTTCTTGTTCTAAAAGCCTTATAACGTCATCAAGCTTTTTCTCTATCTGGTCCAAGACGGAGTTTACTTTATTCGTTACATTTTTTCTTAAATCTGAAATAATTTTGTCTACTCTATCAATAAGTTCCATTTTCCTCCTTCTTTTTCTATCCTCTTCTGACGTGAAGAGATTAAACAATCCTCCTACTACAAATGCAGTAATTATTCCAATCGGTCCAAAAAACACACTTGCCGCTAAGGCTGTTAAAGCCCCGCCTTTGAATGTGTCCCAAAGAACGCCCCCTAACTCTTCTCCAAAATGTAAAAATTGATTACTTATATTCAGATTACTGCTTTTCTCTGCGCTTAACCTTAACCAATTTAACTTTTTCTCCAGCGACTTGATAAAGTTTTCAACTTCCTCTCTTACGATTTGTTCAATTTTATAGAGTTCAGGCTCAATATGTTTCTCAACATCGATGGATATATCATCGTATAAAGCATCTATTTTGGAGAGTCCTTCGCTTATTATTTCTTCCTTTAAATTTGCGAGAATTTCATCTATATGAACTTTTATTCTGTTCCTAACACCACGAAACTCACTTTTCGAATCTTTTAGTATTTCACGTAGCCTGTTGTCAAATGATAGGCTGGTTTTAAACGTTTCTATCTCCTTTTCTATATCCGACAAACAGTTTTCTATTTCTTTTATTAGTTTCCTCAGGTTGTAATTAAGAATGTAAAAGTTTTGCATACTGCAAGCCTCAATGAGTTTATTTAGTAAATCGTTAATCCCACTAGCTTCTATTAACTCCTTTTCTCCTTCAAATATTTGCAAAACTTTTCGTTTGTATTCGGCATATTTGTGATCTCTGTTAGAGTATGAAGTAGGTAATTTATCAAAACTACCTCTACCTATAAATGCCAGTAGTGCGTCAACTACTATAACTTTTTCTCCATAATGCTTACCGAATATGCTTCTCATTTGTTCATGCACTCTACTAGCTACCCTTAGTACGTCTTCACTTAAAAGTTTCTTGGTTTCTCTTAACATCTGAATGTTTGACCTTCTATTTAGTAAGCAAAAAACCAAGGCTCTTTCATTCAAGTAAGATTTAAGTTTTTCTAAAGTAGCTCTTTCTATTTCTTTACCTACACCAGATACAAAAAACACTATGTGACACTTATTAACTGCAGATTTTATTTCGTCTTGAACGTCCTTTTCTTTTCCTTCTATACCGGGCATATCAATTAGTCTAAGTTTAAAGTTATCTACGCTGACTTCTCTTTCGACAACCTCCTGTGTGTAGTCTTTTCTCCCGTCTCCGATAGAAGAACCATTGCCACAAGATAGAGCTTCTATTATGGTGCTTTTCCCTGCATTAGTTTCTCCAAAGAATCCTACATTTAAGACATTCCATTCCTGGCTTTCCGTTAAGCTCTTGATTGTATATTCCAGCGATTCCGCTTTATTTTTTATGATTTCTGACAAATCCAGAACCTTCTGGTCAACTAAGGATTTGTATTCTGGAATAGTTAAACTCTCTGACAGAGTTTTTTGACTTGAACACACAAAATCAGAAAAAGAAGAGACTAGATTCATAAGTGTGTTCACATCTTCTTTTATGGAATCTACTGAAGGAAACCCCCTCATCTGCATTCACTTATTATATTAGAGTTTTCGTTAAGAGTCAAGCGAGCTAGCAAGAGCTTTTAAGAATTGGATATGCCCTGTCCAATAATGAATCCAATACTACCCGGAAAACCCCCATACCCCCACCTATCAGCCATACTTATCACCTAAACTCAACCCACCCAAAAACATACTCACTATCATAGCCTTGAACGCTAGCTCTTCGGCTACGTTCTCAAACTTTACGCTACTTACATGCTCCCCCAAACCATCGCTTGAATGAAGAAAAGAAACTCTCTAATGCTTTTTGCTGAACTACTCTCTTCTGTTTGTTAGCCTGATGCCTGTTGAGTCAAGGACTAACATATCTGAATGGTCTTCCTATCTTTATCCCAACCCCTTCTCATGGGCTGGTATTATCTCATAAACTTATATTGGACACAGCACTTGTGGTCTATTCTTTTCTAAAGGTTATGTACTTCAGCATATAGTCATACATGGATACGTATGCTATAAGCACAGATAACCAAAGAAGGGGGTCAGCAACGCCATGTTTAAAGGTTAGTGCCAAAAGGGTCAGAAATTCAAAAAAAGCCTTTGCCTTTCCAAGGTATGAGGCTGGCATGGCATAGCCCTTTTCCACAGATAAGCTCCTGAGGAAAGAGACGGATAGTTCTCTAAAAAGCAACAGCACAAAGGGAAGAAGGGCAATTTCCTGTTTGTGCAGAAAGAAGGAAAGTACCGATAGAACAAAGACTTTGTCTACAAGAGGGTCAAGCATAACACCTATACTACTAACCTTGTTATTTCTTCTTGCTAAGTCGCCATCCAACCAATCAGATATGCCCGCAAGCAGTATAAGAAATCCCGCAAGGTTTTCCTTTCCTTCCTCAAGAAGGTAAAGGGTGGGTATAACAAGAAATAGCCTAAAGAGGGTTATTGCCAGAGGCATAATCTTATTTTAAGTCAGGTTAAGCTGTGCCCTGATTCTATGTAGACTCCCTAC
>JBCNVC010000123.1:0-3394 GCA_039630395.1 Candidatus Kryptonium sp.
GTGAGAATCGAACCAGTGTGGAATTTAAACGTTCGTGGCGAGAAAGACCCGACAAGGATTGAATTTTGTGAGAATCGAACCAGTGTGGAATTTAAACGCAGACAGTCAAAACTTTATTTTTTTTGCTTAATTGGTGAGAATCGAACCAGTGTGGAATTTAAACACTGTTCTGAAATATACTTTCGCTTCCCCTAACTCAGTGAGAATCGAACCAGTGTGGAATTTAAACCGCGTCTTATTTTTTTTCAAGACCAGATTTTGCTAAGTGAGAATCGAACCAGTGTGGAATTTAAACGTCAACCTTTGCTCAATCTTTTCTGATATCGCGTTAGGTGAGAATCGAACCAGTGTGGAATTTAAACTTTTCAAATATGGGGCTTGCACTGTGTTTTTCGTTGGTGAGAATCGAACCAGTGTGGAATTTAAACAAAAATCACAAACCAAGTCCAAGGCAAATCAAAACCAGTGAGAATCGAACCAGTGTGGAATTTAAACTGGCTTGTGTTAGGTGATGTGGCGAAAGTCAGCGTAAGTGAGAATCGAACCAGTGTGGAATTTAAACATGGTTGAGGAATTGTTAAGGCAGATTACACGCGCAGGTGAGAATCGAACCAGTGTGGAATTTAAACTTTGTCAATACCAACACGCGAAGAACTTGACAAAAGGGTGAGAATCGAACCAGTGTGGAATTTAAACATTTTCCTACTCAAAACTAAATCCTCAAATTTTTCTGTGAGAATCGAACCAGTGTGGAATTTAAACAGGTTAAGACGTTGGTAGTAGCGACGAAGGAGGTAGTGAGAATCGAACCAGTGTGGAATTTAAACTTATTTTTTCCGTTTCCTGTCCATAAACGCTGTCAAGTGAGAATCGAACCAGTGTGGAATTTAAACTCACAAAACCTGGCGGAAAGGCGTTGGAGTTTTTGGGTGAGAATCGAACCAGTGTGGAATTTAAACGATGATGTCGCACCCCAAAAAACATTCACCTTCCCGAGTGAGAATCGAACCAGTGTGGAATTTAAACGGACAAGGGAGGCTGGGTATTGATTCAGTTAGCAGTGTGAGAATCGAACCAGTGTGGAATTTAAACCGGGCAAACCTCATAAATTTCCGAAGCCCTGATATAGTGAGAATCGAACCAGTGTGGAATTTAAACCAGCAAGCAGTCAAAACTTTTATTTTTTTGTGCTTGTGAGAATCGAACCAGTGTGGAATTTAAACCCCTTTGATAAGAAAATAAGTCAATAACCCGTTTTCAGTGAGAATCGAACCAGTGTGGAATTTAAACGTGCGACCCAGGATATCCCCTTTTGTTTCCCAAGCCTGTGAGAATCGAACCAGTGTGGAATTTAAACTTTAGCTTGTGAAACCAATTTTTTAAACGGCTATGCGTGAGAATCGAACCAGTGTGGAATTTAAACGAGATGAGCGTGGAAAATCCGAACCCAGTTGGAATTGGTGAGAATCGAACCAGTGTGGAATTTAAACTTCACTCCAATCGTGCTTCTGCCTTGGGGCATCCATGTGAGAATCGAACCAGTGTGGAATTTAAACACGATTTGACAACTTGCAATCTTGATTGTGATTGACAGTGAGAATCGAACCAGTGTGGAATTTAAACATTGGCAGAAGTAGATACATAACATCATTATTATTTTGTGAGAATCGAACCAGTGTGGAATTTAAACTTAATCACTATATTTTTCAGCCAATCTTCAATTATTTGTGAGAATCGAACCAGTGTGGAATTTAAACAAGTTTTTGCTGAAAGGGGGAATGTTTTGGAGGATGGGTGAGAATCGAACCAGTGTGGAATTTAAACTTTGTAATTTGTATGTTCATTTATCGTGTTTTTAAGGTGAGAATCGAACCAGTGTGGAATTTAAACCAAGGTGCTTCGGCAAATTGTTGGGGTAAACTATGTGTGAGAATCGAACCAGTGTGGAATTTAAACTCAATTTTTGAACCAAACGTCGGCAAAAAAGTGTTTGTGAGAATCGAACCAGTGTGGAATTTAAACATGTGAAAATTACTGATGATTATTTAGAGTATCTTGTGTGAGAATCGAACCAGTGTGGAATTTAAACGATTTGGAGGAATTTTTTGTAAAAACAAGGAATTTTAGTGAGAATCGAACCAGTGTGGAATTTAAACACATAAAACCTATCCCTCTGAACATACCTGAAATTTAGTGAGAATCGAACCAGTGTGGAATTTAAACAAAGCTCTTCGTATAATTCAAGCCCTTCGTACCAAAGTGAGAATCGAACCAGTGTGGAATTTAAACATGGTTTTTCAAGTTTCAAGATGAAAAAGTTTCCATGTGAGAATCGAACCAGTGTGGAATTTAAACTTAAATTCGTAAAGATTCACACCCCCAACTGACACGCGTGAGAATCGAACCAGTGTGGAATTTAAACAAAATGGCAATCAACGCTTTGCTTTGACAATTAGCGGTGAGAATCGAACCAGTGTGGAATTTAAACTTTTTGATGAGAGGTGCAATTTGTGTTGGTGGTGGAGGTGAGAATCGAACCAGTGTGGAATTTAAACACGGTTTGGACTTGGCTTGAATGGACGCCTTTCGGGGTGAGAATCGAACCAGTGTGGAATTTAAACTCTTATTATGCGCAAAAAAGAATCAAGTAAAACAAAGTGAGAATCGAACCAGTGTGGAATTTAAACAATGTTCTGTTAAGGTAAGCGCAGAGGTTTTGTGTAGTGAGAATCGAACCAGTGTGGAATTTAAACCAAATACAAGAACATCAACCGCTACCTGCCCCTCCTGTGAGAATCGAACCAGTGTGGAATTTAAACTGGCTGTTTCACGCCTCGGGTTTAGGGCTGTGGCTGGGTGAGAATCGAACCAGTGTGGAATTTAAACACAATGCTGTTGACAAGCTTCGTGCCCCAATCCAGGTGAGAATCGAACCAGTGTGGAATTTAAACATTGGAATGGATACAGTTTGCGTAGTGAATTGCTGAGTGAGAATCGAACCAGTGTGGAATTTAAACACTGCTGATAAAAACTGCTCTTGTCAATTTA
Source organism: Candidatus Kryptonium sp. (assembly GCA_039630395.1). GTDB lineage: Bacteria > Bacteroidota > Ignavibacteria > Kryptoniales > Kryptoniaceae > Kryptonium. Next base: position 3,049 of record JBCNVC010000123.1, read on the forward strand.
GATGTGTGAGAATCGAACCAGTGTGGAATTTAAACTTTTGTTTTAAGGGGTTGGTTTACTTTTGATTTACTCGTGAGAATCGAACCAGTGTGGAATTTAAACCCCTTTGACCACTAATCGGGTGGGCAAAGAAATAAGTGAGAATCGAACCAGTGTGGAATTTAAACGTTTTTGCGGATAATCCGATGCAACATTTGAGGGAGTGTGAGAATCGAACCAGCGTGGAATTTAAACAAATTCTATGCAATTGAGTGGAGGCAATAACGGGGACGTGAGAATCGAACCAGTGTGGAATTTAAACATAAAATTAAATTTCGGAAAAAATTTTACCCCGCACTCTTGTGAG
>JBCNVC010000124.1:0-3313 GCA_039630395.1 Candidatus Kryptonium sp.
AAGCCCTATGCTTTTATTTATATCTTTAAGCTTTTCATTAAGGCGGTATAAGAGTTTAATTAGGGATTCAAGTTCATCTTCGGGAAAGAAGTTATATACATGTATGGTATCATGCGGTGAACCAATTCTATCAAGGCGTCCAACTCTTTGGACGATCTTTATAGGATTCCAGGGAAGATCATAGTTTATAACTGTATCAGCATCTTGCAAATTTTGCCCTTCTGAAAGTATATCGGTTGAAAATAGAATTTGTATTTCTTTTTCGGTGCCTTTTATGTCTGGACGGTTATTTGATATAGGCGAAAATCTAGTTATGATGTCTTTTCGTTTCTCGGGTTTAACATCACTATCGGTAATTTCTATGCTTTCTTTACGAAGACCCAACTTTTTAAGTATCTCGTCTTGTGTAATATAGTCGTAGATATATCTCATCGTGTCTTTAAATTGTCCAAAAATGACAACTTTTTTATTTTTTAGCTTTTGAAGCAAATTAACGAGCTGTTGAAGTTTATCGTCTCTATCCAGGGGTAGTGAGAGTTCGCTATAGATGTTTTCAAGTATATATATGTCTTTTTCGGTTTTGGCTCTTATTTCGTCAATTTCATATTCATCTGGATTCATGTCCTTTAATTCTTCAAGGTAATTTTCTGCTTCTTCATCGCTTGATTGAGATAGGACGAATTTTCTATAAGACTCCTTATCAAGGAATTTTCGTTTGTCAAGGAGTTCCAAAAATTTTTTCTGAAAGTCAAGCAAATTCTTTATGCTTTCTCTAAATGCGAAGATGCTTGATTCAAGTCGTTTAAGTAAAAGTATTTTAAATATTCCAATAATCGCTTCGTTTCTGCCAATATCCATCAAGAATTCACGAATTTCGCTATCGCTCCGTCCTGTTGATTTAAGAAATAACTTTATTTTTCCAAACCCTTGAAATCTCTGGGAGGACAGATCTTTTCTGAATATCTCTACATTATAGCTCGCAAGGGTAAGGGATTCTATCGCTTCAATACATTCATCGTAAATTCCAGAATATACACTTGTAAGACTATAACTTACCGTGTTTAGTTTTCTTTCAGGAAATTTCAAAGGTTTACCATCAATAAGTGCGTTGGGGTAATATTTTTTGATAAATGGTCTACTTCTTCTGACAGCGATTTCCTCAAGTAAATCGTAAAGGGTTTCCTTGTCATCATATGCTTTTATAAAATATCCCCATAAACTGTTTATTCCTGCGGATGCAAAGAAATCGTCCTGATCTTTTGTTATGAATCGCAGTTGATGATAAAGATCAAAAACTGTGTTGTTAATAGGGGTGGCTGTTATAAGAACTACCTTTTTATTGGTATTTCCGTTGATAATTGTTTGAAAGAGATTTTTCCAGCGTTTAGTGCTGGAGTTTCTGAAGTTATGAGATTCGTCTATGATTATTAGGTCATAATCTTTGTATGTGTCAATTTTAAAATCTCTGCTTACCTTTTCTTGCGTTACTATATCTGCTCTTATTCCGAATTCTTTGAGTTTAGGTTCCCATATCATTTCCTTGATTTGAGCAGGACAGATTATTAGAGCTTTTTGCCTCAAGCGGTAAGCGAAGTCGTCAAGTATTCTGAGTGCAAGATATGTTTTCCCAAGTCCTACTGAGTCAGCTAAAATTACTCCTCTATATTTTTCAAGTGATTGTAATGCAGATATATATCCATCTTTTTGAAAGTCGGCAAGTATTATTGGGCTTGGCATTTCTTCGGTTGGAGATTCGGATAGTTTACTTTCAAAGTGTGAATATAAAATCTTTATATAAATCTCGTATGGTTTATATTGACTGGTAAACCCTGAAAGCAAGGAAAGTAAATGTGGTTTGTAGTCGTCAGCGTTTTCATTAAACATTTTAAGAAACTTTCGCTTATGGCTTTCAACCGAGTCCGCTTGTTTTATGACGCTATTATATTCCGTGTTGTGTGTTAAACCCGCATAAGTAAAGTTTGATGAACCAACAATTGCAATTGAACCTGTTACAGGTATTCCTCCGTCTATGATGTAAAATTTGCCATGATAAAAATTATTCCTGAATATCTTTACCTCAACATTTTCTTTTTTAAGGAACTCTATAAGGTCATTAAGGGAGTTGACATTTTTTTCGTCATCTATCCCACCTTCAATTTCTTCTTTAAGTTTTGATTCAATTTCGTCAGGTTTTATAATGTGTTCCGGTGAGATTGCTTTGCCTATTAAAATTTTAACCTCTTTTGCAATTTTAAGCTTTTCCTTCACAAGATTAAATCCAGCCATATTAAAATAACCAGTAGCGATGTAAACTGATGAGTTTTCATTTATAAGATCGTTTAAAACATCGGATAATTTGTGTTCGGCGTTGTCAATTATATCGGGGATAGTTTTCACAACCATTCCAGATTGGATTTTTAATCTATAAGAAAAAAATGATCTTACTACCTTGTTTATCCCATTGATGTGATAAGTTACGCGCTAATAATCTATTTTCTTTTTTGTTAATTTAATCCTCAACAAACAAAAAGTCAATATGTTAGTTTGTCAAATTCACGCACGATTGCAAGAAAGAGTTAGAAGTTTTAGGCAGAAAAATTTTATATGTGAATCCTGGGAGATCATTAACATTTTGTCGCTTGCCAAAAATGAAAGACTGATGGCTGTATTTCTTGATTTAATTATGAACTTTTTTTAGTTTAAGGTGAAAAAACATAAAGGTTTTGAAGGATGAAGTTCTTGATCTATTTTCTGTCGCTTTTAATTCTTACAACACAAATCAACGCTCAAAAAGGAGGGGCTAAAAAAATGTTTACAATCAAAGCGACTGCTTTTAAAGATGGGGAAACGATACCAAAGAAATTCACATGTGACGGTCAGGATTATTCGCCTGAATTAACTTGGGAAAACGCTCCAGCGGGGACGAAAAGTTTTGCGTTAATTTGTGAAGATCCTGACGCTCCTGGTGGAACATTTATTCATTGGGTTATTTACGATATCCCGGCAAATGTGAACAAACTTGCCGAAAATGTTAAGAAAGTTGGACTCGTTGACGATAAGATAAAGCAAGGTATGAACGATTTTGGAAGAATCGGATATGGCGGACCTTGTCCACCAAGGGGACATAAACCGCATCGGTATATCTTCAAACTTTATGCGCTTGATGTTGAAACGCTTGGATTAAACTCAGGAGCAACGGCTGATCAAGTTGAGGCGAAAGCAAAGGGTCATATCCTTGGTGAAGCAAAAATTATGGGTCTATACGGGCGTTGAATCTGAATTTTAGGCAAATTATGAAGCGAATTTTACTTAT
>JBCNVC010000125.1:0-3310 GCA_039630395.1 Candidatus Kryptonium sp.
TGCAATATCAGTTTTGAAAGTGAATTTGTTTCTAACAATTTCAAACTTCGGATGATGATGGTGGTGATTTTCCTCTTCTTCGTGATTCCCCTCGTGAACCGCTGGTATACCATATTCACCGCTGAAATTTCTAAATCCAAAGCCGACACTAATATCTTTTGTGTGATATGCTAATCCGAGCGAAGATGTTAAATTGTTTGCGTTTGTATTTTCTATCTTTTTTTCTGGTGTCCTTATTTCTCCACTTTTCCTATATCCAAATTCACCCCTTAGTGCAAAGTTTCCAATCCCATAATCAAATGCTCCAGATCCAGCTAAAGCCGTATTCACGCTTGAACCAAACAATCTCACTGAACCTCTTAACTTATCATGCACTGTTCTTGGAATATCTTCAGAAATTATATTTATTACCCCACCAACCGAATTAACTCCATAAAACAAACTTGCTGGACCACGAATTATTTCTATTCTTTCTATTCCACTTGGCTCGAAAGAAATTGCATGGTCATCTGTCAAATCAGAAGCATCGCCGATTCTAATTCCATTGTCAAGCACAAGGACCCTCGTCCCAGTTAAACCTCGGATCACGGGTCTTCCAACGAAACCATTGTATTCAAGATTTACTCCCGGTTCATATGAAAGCGTTTTCGCTATGTTATCACCTAATCTCAAACCAATTTTATCTTCATCAAGCACCGCAACAGGCTGATGTATCTCAAAAGCACTTCTTTCATATATAGTCCCAGTTACAACAACGCTTGGAAGTGATATGACTGTTTGCTCAAGTTTAATTTCAAGATCAATATCCTTTCCATCTTTAACATCTACAATTTGGCGAAACTTTTTATAACCGATGTAGCTTACTTCAATTGTATATCTACCATCAGGGAGATTTTCAATGATAAAAGTTCCATCATTTTTCGTGATCGTTCCTCTTTTTAACTCTATCAAGTGGATATCTGCCGCTGGTAATGGTTCACCGCTTGATTTATCTACAACTTTTCCATTTATTCTTCCTTGTGTAAATAGATTGGTATAAAGTCCAAAAATTAACACAAAAACAAAGATTGCCTTCATAGCACTATAATGCTTTTGTTTTAAAAAAATTTTTGAATAAAGAAAGGTAGAAATCCGAAGATTAGCCCAGTAACTCAAAAAGCAGGTGGGGCGCGTTTTGATATGGAAATAAATTGTAAAGATTTGAGTAGAACTAAATCCTCAAGAATAAATGGTTGTGATATAGAAGTGAATAAAGTTAATTTGTTCTCATTTACAAGAACATAAAACGAATTTGAATGTGAAATGAAACAGGCAAACTCATCGTTTAAATCAGAATGATACTTATGATCTGCGCAGTTGTGTTCGCTTATCTGCTTTACTTCTGGATTGAAATGTATATGAAAATTAAAGCCAGCATATACAATCCCAACAAGATAGATTAAAAGGGCTAACGATATGTATAATTTTCGCTGTCGCAATTCTTTAAATCAATCAGTTTTTTTCACAACTAAATAACAAATGAGATTAAAAATTTTGTTCCATTTTCACTGAATTGGGCTTTTCTTCAACGAAACCAAGTAAGCGCTTGATATTGCCTGATAAGATTTTCTGAATTTCAGAATTTGATAAACCAAGCTCATTAAGTATCTCCAATTGCTGATTCAGTATATCAATTCTATAACCTTGTGGGAAGATTCCACTATCCGTTCCAAATATAACTCTATCAACTCCAAAGACATCAATGGCTTTTGCGAACACAGTTTTGAGATCAATTTTATATGGCAAAACTTTTATCCATGAATTTGAACTTGATGTATCAACATAAATATTCTTGCATTGCATACCAAGCATTAGAACTTCCTGAAAATAGCCAGCACCGAAGTGAGGAATTATAAAATTAATACCCGGATGCCTTACCGCAACTCTGTGAAGATCTGTTGGATTAGCATAAGATATATCTATTTGATCTCTTAAACCTATAGCTTCACGAACTGGTATTTTTAAAATTCCAAAATGCGCAAAAATAACTAAACGATATTCCTCAGCAATGATGTAAACTCTTTCAAGTAATTCGTCATTAACATGGATATGGTAAAGCGCCGGAAATAAAATAAATCCTTTCATACCCATATTTTCAACAGCGCGCTTTATCTCTAAATCAACATTTTCTGATAATGGGTTCAAAGTAAAAAAACCGATAAATTTATCAGGAAATGCAACTATAGCGGTAGATACTGAAAGCGTATCCTCTGGAATGCTTGCTAAGAGAACAATTTTTGAAATACCATACTTCTGCATCTCTTCAATCCATCTTCTTGCAAGTTGAACTGGGCTCACAGGTGGTGCTTCAATGCCATATCTTTCTTTGAGAGCGGTAAACTCATCACCTAATCTCGTTTCTTCCCCTTTAATTTTTATCAAGGTCTTAAAAAAATTAAACGAGAAAAAATGCACATGAGCATCCCAAATTTCAAATTTCTCAGTCATTCGCTTTACAAGATGAATTTTCATGTAATTTAAAAATACCAAAATTTCCCATTTTTTTCAACTTGCTATAAAACATAATAAAGATTCAAAATTTTGATTTAAAATAAAAAAGACCGCTGGCGCTCGGGGACACACGCCAGCGATCCCGGCGGGAAAGGAAACGGGGATGATTATGCTTCAGTTATAATATAATAAATCCAAGATCGCTTGTCAAGCGTTTTTTTAAAATTTCAGGGCGATTTTAAAAATTCTCCCAAATTATTCTTTATCTAACCAATTGAAATTAAGACCGTCCAAATACAGTTTAAAAATCAATTATTAATTTGCTTTCTTTTCAACATTCGGTTTTATATTTTGCCCTTCTTTCAAAAGTTTTTGTAAAAGTTCTTTTTCAAATGCTGTGACTTTATTAGGTACCCATATTTCAACTCTAACAACAAAATCACCCCTTGAATTTCTATCAACCGATGGCAATCCTTTACCTTTTAATCTTATCTCCTTCCCCGATGGAGTTCCAGGTTCAATTTTAACTTTCAAACTCCCATTTATATATGGTATATCAACCTCAGTTCCAAGCACTGCTTCGGGAAAACTTATTAAAAGCGTATAATAAACATCGTTGCCCTTTCTTGTAAAAAGCGGATGTGGCTCTTCTTCAATTATAACTATCAAATCCCCTGGCGTCCCGCCCCTTATCCCAGCATCTCCATAACCACGAAGTGTTAAATAATTTTTTTCTCTAACCCCAGCTGGTATATCAACATCAATCACACTTTCACCATAAACTCTCCCCTCACCACCACAAACATTGCAAGGTTCTTTT
>JBCNVC010000126.1:0-3296 GCA_039630395.1 Candidatus Kryptonium sp.
ACTTTTTGATGGAATAGAAGGAGGGATCACAGAAAGACGATTTAAATTTTATTCGCAACATTCAGCTGATAAATATTTCTCTCCATGAATGTAAAAGTTAAATGCAAAGACAAATTTTTCTTGATTCAAAAGATTTATCAAAGCAGTTTATATCGAAATAAAAAACTGGTTATCTACATGATTTAACTTACATAAATATGTCCTTACTCATTAAAGAGTACCAAGTTAGAGATTAAGCATAGCAAATGTTAACAAGACGCTTTAACTTTCTTCTCTATGTAATAAAGTGGATCATTTCAATACTACAAATTTTCTCACCAAACTTCTACCTTTACTCTCCAACCTGTAAAGATATACCCCAGAAGCCAAAGTTGAAGCATCATACTCTACGCGATATATCTTACCGCCCTCGAAATAACCGCTCGTTATCACATCTACCTCTCTACCCAAAATGTCATAGACCTTCAGACTTATATATCCGCTTTTGTCAAGAGAAAACATAATTGTTGTCTTTGGATTAAATGGGTTTGGATAATTCTGATATAGTGCAAACTCGGTTGGAGTTTGGGATACAAGCTCTGGTGCTGTTGTAATTACATTAATAAATGCAGCGAAGCCTCGGCGTTTTTCCCCGCATAATCCTCTAAAGTTACCACCTATATACATATTACTACCATCTATTACTATTTCTTCTACTGATCCTTCTTCTATGTTTAAATCCCAGTTTGGATCAGCAGCGCCTGTTAAAATACGTAATTTTGCAAATCCACCGATTTCTTCTCTTCCACCGATTGAGTTAAAATTACCCGAAACATAAACATAGTTTTCACCTATTGCTATCGAGTTAATCAAAGAGACCCCAGGATATAGAACTGTGGGATTCGGATCCCAATAATCAGCCTGACCGCTGGAGGTACTTAATCTAGCTAAACTATTGCGACTTTGACTGCCTATTGATGTAAATTTACCACCAACATAAACATAATCACCATGTATTGCTATTGCATATACTTCGTCATTTGCATTTGGGTTCCATACAGCAGCGCCACCAAAGATCTTATCTAATTTAGCAATGTAGTTACGAGTTCGAGTTCCAATAGATGTAAATTTACCACCAACATAAACATAATATCTATCAATGGCTATTGCATACACTTTGTCATTTGCATTTGGATTCCATTGATCTGCTGCGCCAGTCGTTTTGTTTAGTCTTGCGATGTAATTACGAGCTTGGCCACCTATTGATGTAAAGTGACCGCTGACATAAATATTTTGACCATCTATTGTTATAGTTTTTACTATATCATTAGGATTTGGATTCCAAAGTGTGTCAGCAGCTCCGTTTATATTGTTTAATTTAGCGAGATATTTGCGACTTTGTCCTCCTATAGTTGTAAATACACCCCCAACATAGATATCATTTCCATCTACAGCTATTTCGTATATATAACCATTTGGATTTGGAGTCCAGTTTGAATCTAATGATCCATCTGCCTTTCTAAGCCTTGCAATATGATTACAAATTGTTCCACCTAAGTAGCTGAAATCACCTCCGATGTAAACATCATCACCACTTAATGCTATTGCGTTGATTTTACCTCCAGCGTCCGGAGTCCAAGTTGTATCAGCAGCACCATTAGTTGAATTCACCTTTGCAATACCATTACGGTTCAATCCTCCAACTTTATTGAAGTTGCCACCGATATATATATTATCCCCATATGTGCTTACTGCTACCGCTTTTACAGTTGCAAAACTTCCTTCTACATTTGGATCCCAGTACGGATCGGCATAACCGTTAGTATTATTCAATCTGGCAACACGATTACGGTTTCGTCCTCCTATTGATGAAAAGCTTCCGCCAACATATATAATATCTCCAAATGTATCTATTGCGTACACCGAACTATTTGCATTTGGATTCCAAGTTGGGTCAACAAAGCCATTAATGTTTAACTTAGCAATGTAATTGCGAGGTTGTCCTTTAATGGTTCTAAAATTACCTCCAACATATATTTGATCTCTACTTATTTTTATCACAAATACTAAGTCATCTGTATTTGCTACCCAGTTTATATCAGCATTACCATCCGTGTTATTTAACTTCGCAATATAATCACGGCTTCGTCCTCCTATAGTTCTAAACGCACCACCTACATAGATGCTATCACCGCTTATTTCAATTGTGTATACAGGACCATTTGGATTTGGCTTCCAATTTGTATCAGCAGTACCAGTTATATTATTTAACTTGGCGAGGTATCTGAGATTTTGACCTCCAATTGCTGTAAAATTACCCCCCACATACACATTTTTCCCGCTTATCGCTATCGCTCTAACTTCGCCATTTGCGTTGGGGTTCCAATCAGGATTAACAACACCACCTGGTAAAATGTGAGCAATGTTGTTTCTTTCATATAAACCTACCTTTGTAAAATTGCCTCCAATATACCATCCACCCCAACCATCTGGAACAACGGCGTAAATTTCACCATTTACCGTTGGAAAGTTAGGATCAGGTTTGTCCGATGTTTTGGTAAGTTTAGCACCACTACCGGTTATAGCAACAATTCGGCTGAAATAACCACCAATATAAATATAGTTATTATCGAACGCTATTGCATATATTTCTCCATTTACTGCTGGCACATTTGCTTTTGGGACAGGTGATTGTGCAAAAATTGAAAAAACAGCAATAATAGAAAGTATTAAGCTACAGGTGATCTTGGAAAAAGATATTTCTCTCTTCATTTTCTACTCCCCCCAATTTTATTTTTGTGTTATTCTTTTTAGTTTGTTGAATTTTTGATAATAATTCCATTTAAAGATAAACTACCACAAAGCCGATATTAAAAAATGTCATAAATTAAGTTTTAGATCACATGAAAAATGCTTTTTTCAACCTTTAATGTTTTAGCATTTTTGTCAAGAATTCTGTATTTTCAGCCCCTACACCTTCAATTTAAAGGTTTTTAATTTCAAAGTCAAGTGGTAAGATCAAATTTAGATGACATTTTTGAATTCATAACTCTAAGCTCCTCAAATCCTTGATCTTTGGTTTGCAGGGAGCGCTGGGGCTATATATTGCAAGCTTAGCATTTTAATTAGTTCACTTTTTGCACTGCAGGAAAGTATCAGACATAAGTCAATCACTCTACAAGATTGAAAAGTAAGGGGGTTGGGTTACTTCAATATCATATCATTTAAAAGCTTATCAAGCTCTTCAATTTCCGTTATAGGTTTTTTGCATTCGTAGTTTGTGCAGATGTATATAGTCGTTTTTCCGTTTATTTCTT
>JBCNVC010000127.1:0-3235 GCA_039630395.1 Candidatus Kryptonium sp.
TCTGTTATGGAATTGTCTGCTATTTTTCCAGTAGTTATACTATTATTGGCAATTTTCTCAGTGGTTATACTGAAGTTTTTAATTTTTGAAGTTCCAACAGAATTATCTGCAATCTTTTCTTCAGTTATGGAATTTGGAGCAAGTTTAGAGGATATTATGCTCCCATCTTTTATCCAGTTCACATTTACATAACCAAATTCATCTGAAAGAATTATTGAATTTGGAGATGGGATTTGTGATGGGATGAAACCTCTTAATTTTTCGGCATTTGGAACAGTTGCGGAAGGATGAAATTTTTCCGCAGTTATGGAAAAATTTGCTATTTTTTCAGTTGTTATACTCTGGTTTTTTATTTTTTCAGTTCCAACAGAATTATTTGCAATTTTCTGTTCTGTTATTGAATCGTCTGCAATTTTAGATGTTGTTATACTATTATTGGCAATTTTCTCAGTAGTTATACTATTACTTGCAATTTTAGAAGCAGTTATACTATTATCTGCTATTTTTTCTGTTGTTATACTGTTAATGGCGATTTTTTCATTTGTAACTGAAAAATCTTTTAATTTTTCTCTGCTAATGGAATTATCTGCAATTTTTCTTTCAGTTACAGAATTGTCTGCAATCTTTTCCTCTGTTATACTATTGTCTGCTATTTTTGCAGTTGTTATACTGTAGTTTGCTATCTTTTCAGTAGTTATAGAGTCGTCCGAAAGTTTTTCAGCTGTTACGGAAAAATTGGAAAGCTTTTCAGTAGTTATACTATTATTGGCAATTTTTTCAGTGGTTACAGAAAGGTCTGCTATTTTTCTCGTTGTTATGCTACTGTCGGCAATTTTCTCCGTTGTTACACTTTCATCTGAAAGTTTTTCAGTAGTTATCGAACCATTTTTTAACCAGTTGGAATTTATGTGTCCTTCACTGTCGGATACTGGAATGGAATTTGGCGTTGGTAGAAGTTTTGGTTCATATCCTCTAAGATACAGCGCATTTTGTATAGAAATGTTAGGAGAAAGTTTTTCCTGAGTTATTGCTCCATTTGCTATTTTTTCAGTGGTTATGGATTGATTTGCAATTTTGGAAGCGGTTATACTATTGTCTGCAATTTTTCTTTCAGTTATGGAATAATCTGCAATTTTAGATGTTGTTATACTGTTGTCGGCTATTTTTGAAGAGGTAATGGAAAAGTTGGAAATTTTTTCTGTTGTTATACTGTAATTTGCTATCTTTTCAGTAGTAACACTTTGATCAGTAAGTTTGCTTGTTGTTATAGATTCATTTGCAATTTTTCTTTCAGTTACAGAATTGTCTGCAATTTTTGAGGTTGTTATGCTGTTGTTGGCAATTTTGTTTGAATTTATAGAAAAATTTGGAATCCAGTTTACATCTATGGTTCCATCAGGTCTTGAAACAACTACTTTATTTGGAGCGGGGTATTGGGATGTATCAAAATTGTCAACCCTGTCTGCATTACTTATAGAACCTTCTATTCCAGAATTTACCGGTATCCATTCGTTGTTTATCCTTACCCTTAACACTGGGGTGTTGGGGTTTGAAATGTCCAGCCATATATTGTGATGGATGCTTTCAGGAGGATGAATTCCAACAAAAATCTGTTCAGTAATTGAAAAGTTTATAATATCTTTTACTTTTTTCCATTCTCCTTTTATGAATACTTTTAATTCATCTGAAGCAAGATCAAACCAGAACATACCCTCAAAAGGATCTTCTGGTTCGCTTTCAGAAATCCTGTGAATGTAGAAGTTTAAATTCATCAATAATTTGTTATTCTTTTTCTGGCTCTGGAAGCATGTTTTGAAAATCAATATCCAGTATCTCTTTTAAAGGTATTTCTTCCAGAGGTTTTGTAAAAAGTTTTTTTACTTCTTCATATTTCTCTTCTACAGTAAAATCTTCTGTTCTTTTTTCTATAACCTCTTTTGCTGTATTGGCTTCCAGATATAATTCGCCCTGCTTATTAATATTGAAGCCTAAACGCTTTAATACATTAACCTGCGGCGACTCTGTAATTTGAGATAACATTCTATTTTTAAAATGTTCAAATTCTTGCAATTCAAATTCTACAAGATTTATTTCTGGAAGTTGTTTTATTGCAAATATCATATCGTTTATTTCTTTTATGCAATCAATAAAAAGTTTATAAATATATTTGTAGGAATTTTTTATTCTGGCTATTTTTATTTTTATAAGTTCAATTTCGAGTTCATCTTTTTCTTCCTTTAATTTCCTTTCCAGTTTTTTCAATTCTATTTCCTTTTCTTTCAGCAGAAAATAATTTTCTTCGGCAGCCTGAACTCTGTCCCATAATTTCAAATAGTAAGCTCTAAGTTTTCTTCCAACAGAATACTCTTCTTGTGGAACTAAAATTATATTTTGAACGCTGGAATTTCCCAATGGTATAAAACTATACTTCGATAGTATTTCATATGCCTGTTCCAAAAGTTTAACCATAAGATATGTCCCCCTTTTTTATTTACAAACTTCTATAGCTTTCAAAAGGTTCTGTTCATGCTTTCTACATTCAGAATAATTGTGAAGAAGAATTCTCAAAAGATCATAATGTTTGTCATCTTTTGATGGTTTAATGTAGTTTGGTTTTGGAACTTCTGGAATTTCGCATTTCACAGGAACATTCACAATTTCAGTGTTTAGACTCTGAGTTTTCTGTGAACAGCTCCCTATAAACACGATTCCTGAAATAACCAGAAGTTTCAACATCCTTGTAGATATCCAGAAGTTCTTTAATATCTTTACATTCATCACCGCTACCTCCTTTCCTTGGAACCTCTTTCAGTCTATCATACTTACTTCTTTCGTTCAACTTGCTTGCATACTCTTTCAACCTTTTATAATAGTCAACCTTAATGGATTCTATGGATTGTTGACATTCAGCATATTTTGAGTAAAAAAAGTTCCTCTCTTCCTTCAGCTTTCTATTTTCTTCCTGAAGTCTTTCAGATTTTTCCCTATAGTGATTTAACATAAAAGCTCCAAAAAACATTGTTCCTGTAATTATAAGGGGGAAAGCCATTTTTGCAGCTATCATCATCCACATCTTTATATGTTTAGAAATAGATATACTTTAAACTGTCCGTTCCGGTTTTGTATTTTTTTGAGAGGTTAAATATCTTCAAAGAATAATCATAGTTTATATCGCAGGAGGTTCCATACTGTAGACACTGGTTTTCTTTTTTGTAAACACATATATTTTTTGGAA
>JBCNVC010000128.1:0-3226 GCA_039630395.1 Candidatus Kryptonium sp.
CTCACAAGAGTGCGGGGTAAAATTTTTTCCGAAATTTAATTTTATGTTTAAATTCCACACTGGTTCGATTCTCACGTTTGATAAAATTGGCTATCATTTCGTCATTTTGAAGTTTAAATTCCACACTGGTTCGATTCTCACGTTTTTGATTTGCACTAAACCTGGTATGTGATTTTTGTTTAAATTCCACACTGGTTCGATTCTCACTTACTTTAACTGGGGTATTTGGTGAAAATGCAAAAAGTTTAAATTCCACACTGGTTCGATTCTCACGAGTCTATTTATTGTAATGCTGAAAGAACGATTGATAGTTTAAATTCCACACTGGTTCGATTCTCACATAAAGTTTTAACTGCTTGCTGGATAAACTACCTGCGTTTAAATTCCACACTGGTTCGATTCTCACTTAGGTTGAGCAATCAAGAAATCAAGCTGAAATTAAGTTTAAATTCCACACTGGTTCGATTCTCACTTAGCTGAGATTTTATATGATTTTGTTGACGAGATTTGTTTAAATTCCACACTGGTTCGATTCTCACACTTCTTTTAGCTTCAATTTTGTAGTTTCTAAAAAAGTTTAAATTCCACACTGGTTCGATTCTCACCTGGTAGGCTTATTGGCAGTGGTGGGACGGAGATATTGTTTAAATTCCACACTGGTTCGATTCTCACGCTTTTACTTGAGACCGGAATAAGAGTATCAGAGTTAGTTTAAATTCCACACTGGTTCGATTCTCACATATTATACCGCAAAAGTGGTTTAAAAATTCAAAAAGGTTTAAATTCCACACTGGTTCGATTCTCACTTGCAGGAGATCTACAATTATTGTGCTAAGAACGAGGTTTAAATTCCACACTGGTTCGATTCTCACGGAGTTGGGATAGCAAGTTATACGGAACCGAAGATGGTTTAAATTCCACACTGGTTCGATTCTCACTTTTTTGTTTTTGTTGTTTTTATTATCGTTCACCATTGTTTAAATTCCACACTGGTTCGATTCTCACAAAGCAACCGCAATCAAGATTGCAAGCAAAACCAGTTTAAATTCCACACTGGTTCGATTCTCACAAATGCAAGTTTTACTTTTACGAATTTTTAAACAAAGTTTAAATTCCACACTGGTTCGATTCTCACTTGCAAGCAAGAATGTATTGTTCGCTGGATTAAAAAAGTTTAAATTCCACACTGGTTCGATTCTCACGTGCTTTGAGAGTTAACTTAACAGCAAATCCAGCGCCGTTTAAATTCCACACTGGTTCGATTCTCACTGAGTTTGTGATTTGCAATCTTGATTGTTGCAATGCTGTTTAAATTCCACACTGGTTCGATTCTCACGCTCAAAAAACACACTTAAACCATCTTCGTCCTCAAAGTTTAAATTCCACACTGGTTCGATTCTCACGATAATTTTGGAGCATTTGTCGCACACGAAAAGTTCGGTTTAAATTCCACACTGGTTCGATTCTCACTTCAAGGGGTTTTGGTAGTGTGAAGGAGGACAAGAAGTTTAAATTCCACACTGGTTCGATTCTCACTCTGGCAAATTCACGCACGCAAGCAAAACCACACGCGTTTAAATTCCACACTGGTTCGATTCTCACGAGTTTTGTTATGATATTGAGAGGAAGGAAATTAAAGGTTTAAATTCCACACTGGTTCGATTCTCACTTATCGCTACTTAAAATTTCAATTGGATATGGTGGGTCAGTTTAAATTCCACACTGGTTCGATTCTCACATACCAATTCTCTGGTCTTCTTGCCTCTTTTAAATAAGTTTAAATTCCACACTGGTTCGATTCTCACTCGGCGGTAATAAAGAAATGGTTTGAAAATGTTCTGTTTAAATTCCACACTGGTTCGATTCTCACTTTTTGTTTTTGTTAATTGTTTTATCGTTCACTATAGTTTAAATTCCACACTGGTTCGATTCTCACACGGTCAACTTGTGCATGTTGCGTTAAACTACATTGTTTAAATTCCACACTGGTTCGATTCTCACCATAATAGCTTTTCCCATCCTCCCCTTGTTTAATCATGTTTAAATTCCACACTGGTTCGATTCTCACAAAGCAGACGAGATAATTGAGATAATAGCAACCAGGTTTAAATTCCACACTGGTTCGATTCTCACCCTTCGCTTATGACATTGAAGATAATATCAAAAAGTAGTTTAAATTCCACACTGGTTCGATTCTCACACAAGACATACGAAGGAGGAGATGTATTTTACTTCCAGTTTAAATTCCACACTGGTTCGATTCTCACATGATGTCGCACCCCAAAAAACATTCACCTTCCCGACGTTTAAATTCCACACTGGTTCGATTCTCACAAATTTATTGGACAGCATTTAATAAATTAATCAATTTGTTTAAATTCCACACTGGTTCGATTCTCACAGATTGTATTGAATAGGGATCTTGCAAAGACGCAGTGTTTAAATTCCACACTGGTTCGATTCTCACAGTTTGTATATAGCCTCCGCCCTGAAGGTTAAGACGTGTTTAAATTCCACACTGGTTCGATTCTCACCAGCTTGACCGACAACATTTATAACCACCCCACCAATGTTTAAATTCCACACTGGTTCGATTCTCACCCATTCTCAAACGCCACCCAAACCTTATCCCCAACCACGTTTAAATTCCACACTGGTTCGATTCTCACCAAATAAATCAAAATTCCGTTTTAAAATAACTTTTTCGTTTAAATTCCACACTGGTTCGATTCTCACAAGCATCAAAGTAGATAAAGTCTCAAACTCTATTCTTGTTTAAATTCCACACTGGTTCGATTCTCACAATACGAAGACGACAAAATCCTGATCTCAAAAAACAAGTTTAAATTCCACACTGGTTCGATTCTCACTTTTTTTTAAAGAAAGCAATACTATCATAAATTTGTGTTTAAATTCCACACTGGTTCGATTCTCACACACATCGCCATCCACCACTGCCTCAATCTTGTCTGCGTTTAAATTCCACACTGGTTCGATTCTCACTGTTTTCGGGGGATTATATATCCTTGGCTTAACTATGTTTAAATTCCACACTGGTTCGATTCTCACCGCCACTCGCTTCCCCACCCTTGCTCCTATATTGGCAGTTTAAATTCCACACTGGTTCGATTCTCACTTATAACTCCCTTCCCGCCATATAAGAAAGTAGCCTCGTTTAAATTCCACACTGGTTCGATTCTCACACGGTTGTTTTGAGGGTCGCTGG
>JBCNVC010000129.1:0-3194 GCA_039630395.1 Candidatus Kryptonium sp.
TGAGTTAGTTTTATTGAAGTATTATTTTACCGTGGGTTTGAATCGAACCTGTGAGGGATTGAAACTTGTTGTGGATGTTTCTGGCTCTATGGATTTAGATGGTTTGAATCGTACCTGTGAGGGATTGAAACGCACCTCCACTTTGTGCAAATGTTTGCACAAAACTCTCGTTTGAATCGTACCTGTGAGGGATTGAAACACCGACACACCCGAATACGTTCTGGGGCAAGGTGGGGTTTGAATCGTACCTGTGAGGGATTGAAACAGACAATCCCTGATTTTGACAACTACCTCTTTATCACTGTTTGAATCGTACCTGTGAGGGATTGAAACACATAGGATGAGAATGCGTCTTCAACCAATTCAACAAGTTTGAATCGTACCTGTGAGGGATTGAAACAAATAAACCTCAAACTCAATACCACATTTGTCGCAAAGTTTGAATCGTACCTGTGAGGGATTGAAACTATAACCGATGGCGAATGTCATTCGGACGTGCCTTGTTTGAATCGTACCTGTGAGGGATTGAAACTAAACTGCAAATTGGACTTTCCCTAAAACCTCCATCGCGTTTGAATCGTACCTGTGAGGGATTGAAACATTCTTTCAAATTTATCACATTTTCTGCATTTATACAGTTTGAATCGTACCTGTGAGGGATTGAAACAATTGTTCGTGTCTCTCGCGAATTGGAAACCTCAGTCCGTTTGAATCGTACCTGTGAGGGATTGAAACCATTTAGAAAAACATAATTATTCAAACTCGCATTATTGTTTGAATCGTACCTGTGAGGGATTGAAACAAAACCGCATATTGAAGCCCCAACCCCATTGAGACTAAGTTTGAATCGTACCTGTGAGGGATTGAAACCCTCCATAAACCTACCACCCAACTTCCCCTCTTCAGTTTGAATCGTACCTGTGAGGGATTGAAACCCTTTGTTTTTAATTAAAAAAAGGATTAAGATAAGAGTTTGAATCGTACCTGTGAGGGATTGAAACATGACATTCAACTTGTATGCAACACCACCTTTAATCAGTTTGAATCGTACCTGTGAGGGATTGAAACAACCAATCTAATCTCTTAATTCCGAATGTTGTAGAGTTTGAATCGTACCTGTGAGGGATTGAAACTGGCGTTCAAATACTTTAGAAAACCTGTTTTTAATTATGTTTGAATCGTACCTGTGAGGGATTGAAACCAACATCTTCAATACTTTTTACACTCACACGATTTTTGAGTTTGAATCGTACCTGTGAGGGATTGAAACGATGGAAAACCAGATGCCTTGCTATGTGATTGTTATGCAGTTTGAATCGTACCTGTGAGGGATTGAAACCCTCTAAAACATGCTCGTTTTCTGGAATATCGATGCCGTGTTTGAATCGTACCTGTGAGGGATTGAAACAAAAATATCATTTCGTGGGTCCCGAGCCGACCCCAAGGTTTGAATCGTACCTGTGAGGGATTGAAACTCATTAACATCAACCGCATTATCCAACAAAACCACCGTTTGAATCGTACCTGTGAGGGATTGAAACGGGTATTGACATTGGAAGAATTTCCACACCAAATAATCGTTTGAATCGTACCTGTGAGGGATTGAAACGAAATTAAAAGCAATTATAACTACTCTTGCAAATTTACCGCGTTTGAATCGTACCTGTGAGGGATTGAAACTAGACAGAAAATAGCCATCTTGGGCTCTAATAATAGTTTGAATCGTACCTGTGAGGGATTGAAACTTTTTAGCACTCAGGATTTTTCCAAATTTCGCCCTTATAAGTTTGAATCGTACCTGTGAGGGATTGAAACGCATCATCTCGCTACTTGGGCGGTCGAAATTAATCAGTTTGAATCGTACCTGTGAGGGATTGAAACTTAATAACCTTTAAAGCATTCTCAATTTTTTCAAGTTTGAATCGTACCTGTGAGGGATTGAAACATGTCGGCAAACTCGGTCGCAAAAATTTTCCCGTCTCTGTTTGAATCGTACCTGTGAGGGATTGAAACTTAAATTCATTTTCCGGCGCAATATCTCGTTAATGAGGTTTGAATCGTACCTGTGAGGGATTGAAACATTTTTCCATTTATAATAAACAAAGGGACAAAGTAGTTTGAATCGTACCTGTGAGGGATTGAAACATGGAGGTCCGAATCAAGGAGTAATTTATTTTAACTAGTTTGAATCGTACCTGTGAGGGATTGAAACTTATCCATCAGTTTAAGAAACTGTTGAAATTGATCGGGGGTTTGAATCGTACCTGTGAGGGATTGAAACTTTTTATTATTTTTCTTGGAGAAAATTTCCCAATAAGTTTGAATCGTACCTGTGAGGGATTGAAACCTGTTTGCAAGCTCATTGGAAGTAGTGCATAAACTGTATGTTTGAATCGTACCTGTGAGGGATTGAAACGTCCAACCGCAAAAGTAATAGTTTTTGCGGCTGGGTTTGAATCGTACCTGTGATGGATTGAAACTGTTCAGCAACGGGCTTTCTGTTACCCCTCAAGGACGTTTGAATCGTACCTGTGAGGGATTGAAACATGATATCAACAGCGGGACCTTTTAAAAAGGCCATTTCAGTTTGAATCGTACCTGTGAGGGATTGAAACGAAATCCAGAGGATATACGATGGTCTGCCATGAGTTTGAATCGTACCTGTGAGGGATTGAAACCCTTTGCATCATTTTTAAGTTTAATCATAATTTCCTCTGTTTGAATCGTACCTGTGAGGGATTGAAACTAATGCCTCTTGTAAACTTCTTCAAGATCCTTCTTGGTTTGAATCGTACCTGTGAGGGATTGAAACATCTCAACTGTAAATGGATATTTCTTTTCAATTAGAAGTTTGAATCGAACCTGTGAGGGATTGAAACTTCCTTAAACTAAGGAAAGGTTTGGAGGCATATAAAAGTTTGAATCGAACCTGTGAGGGATTGAAACGAAAACGCAATCACAATCAAGATTGCAAGTCGTCAATCGGTTTGAATCGTACCTGTGAGGGATTGAAACGTATTTGGCTCATTTACAATCTCGTAGTCATATATTGTTTGAATCGTACCTGTGAGGGATTGAAACATAATTTGAATAGCATTTTTTAGTTTCGCCAAATCATGTTTGAATCGTACCTGTGAGGGATTGAAACTTTCGCTGGGAAGGGGTGTTCCAGGAGATACACCCCTGTTTGAATC
>JBCNVC010000013.1:0-44551 GCA_039630395.1 Candidatus Kryptonium sp.
TCGCCTCTTTAGCGTCTGAGGAAACTCCAAATTCATCAGTTACCCGAATTGGAACTTTAAAGTATTTTTCCAAAGAGTTAAGGATAAATTTATTTTTTGCTCCACCACCACTTACGATAATCTCATCTATTTCAGTATTTGGTTTTACGAATAGCTCATAATTTTTAAATATCGCATAAGCAGTCAACTCAGTTGCGGTTGCAATTATATCTTCAGGGGAAAGCGAAAGTTCTGCTCCCCACTTCAAAACTTGATTAACAAAAGATGCTCCAAATTCCTCTCGCCCAGTTGATTTCGGTGGCTTTTTTGTAATGAATGGATGTTCCATCATTTTTCGAAGCAAATCATCGGAAACTTTTCCACTTCTTGCAATTTCTCCATCTTTGTCGTAATCACGATTGAAAAATATCTTAACAAGAGCATCAATAACCATATTCCCAGGTCCAGTATCAAAGGCAACTACATCTTCAACATCACAATTTCTTTTCAAAATTGTGAAATTAGCAATTCCACCAATGTTAAGAACTAATCTATTTAAATCACTTGAAGAGAAGACAAGATAATCAAAATAAGGGATAAGTGGAGCACCTTCTCCACCTAAAGCAACATCTCCAACTCTAAAATTTCCAACCGTTGTAACTCCAGTTAACTTAGCAATAACTCCTGGATCACCTATTTGAAGCGTTGATTTGACTTTATAACCAAACATCTCAACTTCAACTGGCAAATGCTGTATTGTTTGACCATGCGAACCTATTAGATCAATATCGGTTATTTTCATTCCAAGCTCATCAAGAGTCTTGAAGATTGAATCAACATAAACATGAGCGAGCAAAAAGTTTAATCTACAGATCTCATCAACTCTGCTTGATTCTGGATGTGAATTTCTTAATATCATGTTTTTTATATCGCTTTCAAAATCAAATGTTCGCCAGCCAATTGTCTTTACCTTTGTCTGTCGTCCACTGTTTAAAACTTCTATTACTGCAACATCAACTCCATCTGCCGATGTCCCTGACATCAAGCCAATTATTGTTTTTGGATTTTTTTCAACTAATTTTCTTAACCTTTCAATCATTTATCAACCAATTTTGTTAATCATTCTGCGAATTCAACTTTGATCCTTTTCGGTATTAATCCTTTTTCGAATCCCATATCAAGGAACAATTGAACTGCTTTCCTCCCGACTTCGCCATAATCAAGCGTAAGTTCATTTACATACATTCCAACAAATCTATCAGCAAGTTTATTGTCCATTCCCCTCGCGAACTGTAACGCATACTCAAGCGCTTGAGTTCTATTTTCAAGTGCAAACTTTACGCTTTCGTAAAGATATTTTGAAATTTGCTTGATTAATTGTACATCAAGATCTTTTCTTACCGCGTTCCCTCCGAGAGGAAGTGGCAAACCGGTTTCCTTATACCACCATTCGCCGAAATCAATTATTTTAACAAGACCGGATTTTGAATATGTCAATTGTCCCTCATGGATCAGGAGCCCCGCGGAAACCTCGCCATTTAAAACAGCATCTATTATCTTGTCAAATTGAATTACTTTATACTTGACATCAGGCTCAAAAATTTTCAAAATCAAAAAAGCGCTTGTCAATGTTCCAGGAACCCCAACGGTTAATTTCTTTAAATCGTTTAATTCAAACTGTTCCTTTGAAACTAAAATTGGTCCATAGCCAATCCCCATGCTCGCCCCGCATGGAAGAAGCATATATTTATCTGAAACATAAGCATACGCATGGAACGAAATCGCCGTTACATCGTAGGCACCTTCAAAAGCTTTTCGGTTTAAAGTTTCAATATCGCTCAAGACATTGACAAATTTTAAATCACCAGTATCAATTTTGTTGTTTACCAAAGCATAAAACATAAACGCGTCATCTGAATCAGGGCTATGTGCAATGGTTATTTCCCTCATTTTAAAAAGATTTTGTTTTAATTAAATTCACACTTTTGCTGATGGACAAAGTTTGCTGATTTTGCAAATGGAACATTTTGGCTTTCTCGCCTCGCAAACATATCTTCCATGCTCACCAATTGTGTTAGAAAAAAGAGTCCAACTATTCTTTGGAACTATCTCCATAAGTTCAAACTCGATCTTATTTGGATCTTTGCTTTTTACAAGTCCAAGCCGTGTGGTAACTCTTTTTAAATGTGTATCAACGATTATTCCCTGTTTTCCGAAAGCGTTTGCAAGAACGGCATTCGCTGTTTTCCTGCCAACGCCAGGTAGCTTGACAAGTTCCTCAAGCGTATCTGGGACGCGACCTTCATATTTTTCAACAAGAACACTGCAACAATTTTTGATCGCTTTCGCTTTATTTCTGTAAAACCCCGTCGGCTTTATCTCTTGCTCGAGGGTCTTAAGATCTGCGTTAGCGTAATCATGAGCAGTGCGATACTTCTTGAAAAGATATTCCGTAACCTTATTAACTCTCTCGTCAGTGCATTGCGCTGCAAGTATAGTTGCAATAAGAAGTTCAAGTGGATTGGAAAAATTCAAGTGAGTTTTCGCATCCGGATAAAGTTTTTTCAAAGCATTTATGATCTTACGAACTCTTTTCTTTTTATCTTGTATTGTTTCACTTGCAAGTTTAGATTTAATCGCCATTTCCTATTCCTCGGGTTGCTTTTTGATATCTCTTAACGGCTCAAGTTTTGAAGTTTTCATCAATTCCGGTTTGAACTTTTCATCATTAATCAAAAGATCCTCAACTACCTTTCCTTCCAACAAATGCTCATTTATAATTTTATCTATATTATTTTCATTAACCCCACCATACCAAACTGCCTCCGGATAGATTACCAAGCTTGGTCCGTATTCGCATGCATCAAGGCAACCTGCAGAATTAACGCGTACATATCTATTTAAGCCAATCTCAGCGATCTTTTTTCTGAACTTATTTAACAGATCTTCTGCCCCCTTTCTACCGCATGATTCCCGAGGATGTTCAGGTGGACGAGTGTTTGTGCAGATGAAAATATGTTTTTTAAATCTCATCTACCTCCGAGATTTTATTTTAACTTTCTTTTAAATCAATTAACAAAACTATATCTCCGTTTTTCGTTCCTTTACCTGCGAATGTTTCATCGCTTTTATATTCAAAACCTTGAGATAAGTTAAAAAGCACAAAGTCTTCTGCATCCCTACTGCCTTCGTAAATCTCATCTATAAATCTTTTCATAACTTCACCGACATTAAACTCATCATCAATTTCATATCTAAAAATTTCACCTGAAAAACCTTTTCCGACCGCAAGAGTTATTTTGCCCATCACCAGTAAGATGTTGTGATTTTAACATCGCCATAAATTTTTGCTGAACATGCGAGGCGTTCATTTTCAAGGAATTTTTTCTCCTGCATCAATTTAGTTTCTTCAAAATCTGGCTCTGACAAATTTTCCATTCCTTGAAGTACAATAATACGGCAGTGTCCACAAATTTTGCTACCTCCACATGATTCAGCGATAGGAATTGAATTTCTAATAGCGACATCAAAAATTGTTTCGCCATAACGACAAGATAACTCAATGTTTAGTCTATGTAAATTTAACACAGGCATATAATTTTCGTGATTCATTTTTTCAAATTTACTTAAAAAGCCTAAATAATCAAAGGTTTTCTCTCTTTTTTGCGACTATGGCAACATATCCCATCCATTTATCCCCCCCTTGCTCAAGGAAAACACTGACTTCATGCTTGAACTTCTTAACATCTTTAAATTCGTCTTTGGTAAATCTCCACTCCTTCAATGTAGTCTTGATTATGTTTCTAAATTTTGAATAATATTTTGCAAGTTCATCGCTGATATCCTCAAATAATATGGGTTCAAATCCATACTCCTTAAAAATTTTCAGTTTCTCTTCAAGCGTCTCAATAGAGCCACCTTCAACATACCAAGCATCCTTTACATAAGTTGGCACCGGCGTTTTCTTCCAATAAAAGTCAGCTATCCCGATGAAAGAATCATTCTTCAAAACCCTGCGAAATTCTTTCAAAACTTTGCTTTTCTTATATTGACTCAAGATCCCCTCTGATATTATCAAATCAAAAGTTTCATCCTTGAAATCAAGCGAAATAGGGCTCATAAGTTTGATCTTTACAGATTCCTCAAGCCCAGCACTCGCAACTTCGCTCTTTGCAGACATGACGATATATGGCAATTCATGTATACCATAGACATTACACCTGAAATTTTTTGCGATATATACGACGCTATCTTTTAAATTCACGCTTGCAACTAAAACATTTGCCCTTTCATTTATTTGAATCTTAGAACATAAAAGTTTCGTTGAGTTTGTTTCCCCGAGAGTTGGAAATTTAATATCTTCGCCAAGCTTCATTTTTCTGTTGTTAATTTTTTTAAAAACCAACAATTTTCAAATTTGCATATTTCAAAAGCAAAAGCTTGCGCCCGAAATTGTGAAAATCAACTACGACACGAGTGTTATCTGCATATCCTGATATTTCCTTTACAACACCAAGCCCAAAAACCTCATGCTCGACAATTGATCCTGGGACAAGATTTGGAATTGAAGGTTTAATGCTGTATGTTTTGCTTTCGTAATCTTTTTCCTTTCGCCCGCTCTTTAACTGATGATACACAACAAGTTCATCTGGAACTTCATCAAGAAACCTTGACCTTTTTGATTCAAATATATTTCCCGCTCTCATTCTTCTCTTTGCATAAGAAAAATAAAGTTTTCTCATCGCTCGTGTTATTCCAACATAGAAAAGTCGTCTTTCTTCTTCAAGTTCTTTAGTATTATAAAAAGAGCTTGCAATCGGGAAAAGACCCTCTTCAAGTCCTGTGATAAAAACGACAGGAAATTCAAGCCCTTTCGCGCTATGAAGTGTCATTAAAGTTATCGCATCTCTTTTATTTTCCCATGTATCAATATCAGCAATCAAGGAAATTTCTTCAAGAAACCTTTCAATTGCTCCATTGTCTGGATTTTGAATTGAAAATTCAGTTATCGCCGATAAAAGTTCTTCTATGTTTTCAATTCTTTGCTGCGATTCTGGGGTTCCTTCTTGTTTGTAATATCTAATAATCCCAATATCATCAACGAGAGTTCTGGCAAGCTCACCTGCGCTTATTTTATTTTTCAAATCAATGTATTTACCTATCAAATCGCAAAAGCTATGTATACTTTTCCTTGCTCTATCGGTAAGCCCCGGGATCGCATATGCTCGGCACATCGCTTCAAAAAGCGATATTCCTTTTGCACTTGCAAAAGCTTTTACCCGTTCTATAGTAACCTCACCAATACCACGGTTTGGGAAGTTTATTATTCTTAACAAACTTTCATCGTCCCTCGGGTTGACAATAACCTTGAGATAAGCAAGTAAATCTTTAACTTCCTTTCTTTTGTAGAAAGCAACACCGCCAACGATTGTATATGGAAAACCTTGACGACGCAGTTCATCTTCAAACGACCTTGATTGCGCATTTGTTCTGTATAGAATTACGAAATCACGAAGATTATATTTATTTTTGCGAATCTCTTCCTTGATAAAATAAACAACTTTTTCCGCTTCATCTCGTTCATCTTTACACTCAAGCACAACTATTGGATCGCCCTCGCTGTTTTCAGTCCACAAATTTTTAAGTATTTGTTCGGTGTTGTTCTTTATAACAGAATCCGCTGCACGAAGAATTTTCTTGGTCGAGCGATAGTTTTGCTCAAGCTTAAAAATCTTGCAATCTGGAAAATCAGATTTGAAATCAAGTATGTTTCTTATCTCAGCACCACGCCATGAATAAATACTTTGAGCATCATCTCCAATGACGCATAAGTTTCTATGTTTTGCTGAAAGCATCTTCAACAAGATGTATTGGACGCGATTCGTATCTTGATATTCATCAACAAGTATGTATTTAAACCTCGTCTGGTATTTTTCAAGCACATCTGGATATCTTTCGAAAACCTCAATTGATTTAATCAAAAGGTCATCAAAATCCATTGCGTTTCTCTGAAAAAGGAAAGATTGATAATATTTGTAAATTTGAGCGATTTTAACATCAAACTGGTTTTCTGCAAGGGTTGAGAAAAGTTCTGGAGAAATGAGGGCGTTTTTTATATTGCTTATTTTCGCTTGGGCAACTGATGGATTTATGCTATCTTCTGAAAAGTTAAGTTCTTTGATCACGCTTTTTATTAAGCTTAAGCTATCGTCTTGGTCATAGATCGTAAAACTCTTAGTATAACCGAGTTTTTCAGCTTCGTATCTTAAAATTTTTGCAAACACGGAATGAAAAGTTCCGATCATGACATTTTTAGCCACATCTCCAACAAGTTTAGCTGCGCGCTCTTTCATTTCGTTAGCCGCCTTGTTCGTAAATGTCAAAGCAAGTATTTCCCAAGGTCTAACACCAAGCGATAAAAGATACGCAATCTTGTAAGTTAAAACTCTTGTTTTTCCACTTCCTGGTCCAGCCAATATCAAAATTGGTCCATTTACCCACTTTACTGCTTCTCTTTGCTCTTTGTTAAGATCTTTTAAAAAATCCCTCATTTTTTTAAAACTCAAATTATTTCAAAAACTCCCTAACCGCTTTCGCAATTCCCTTGGAATCAAGTCCGTATTTTTCATATAGTTCTTTTGGGCTTCCCGATTCCCCAAACTTTCTCATCCCGATTCTTTTCACCTTGACCGGATAGTTCTCGCTCAAAACTTCCATAACTGCCGAACCAAGTCCACCAATAACGCTGTGATCTTCAACAGTAATTATCTTTCCAGTTTCCATAGCACATTTTATTATAAGC
Source organism: Candidatus Kryptonium sp. (assembly GCA_039630395.1). Lineage (GTDB taxonomy): Bacteria > Bacteroidota > Ignavibacteria > Kryptoniales > Kryptoniaceae > Kryptonium. The sequence continues at coordinate 6,782 of JBCNVC010000013.1, forward strand.
TCTTCATCTATCGGTTTAATCGTGTGTATATTTACAACTCTTGCACTTATTCCTTCTTTTTCAAGTTCTTCGGCAGCGAGCAAGGAATTGAAAACAACCCCACCGGTTGCAAAAATAGTTACATCTTTCCCATCTTTTAGAACCACACCCTTTCCAAATTCGAACTTATAGTTAGGTGAATTAACCTCTTCAAGAGGTTGTCTTGTCAAGCGCAAAAACACTGGTCCTTGATGTGAAGCGATATATTCTACTGCTTGTTTTGTTTCAATATCATCTGCTGGTTGAACAACAGCAACATTCGGCAAAGCTCTCATAAGAGCAATATCTTCAAGCCCCATTTGGCTGTATCCATCTTCCCCTATACCTATCCCTGCGTGAGTTCCGACAAGTTTAACATTTGCATTAGTATATGCTACCGATACTCTAATCGTTTCATATCTTCCAATTAAAAAACAAGCAAATCTACAAGCGAATGGAATTTTTCCAGCTACGCAAGTCCCGCTGCTGTCCCCATCATGTTTCGCTTTGCTGATTCCCATCTCAAAAAATCTATCAGGGAATTTTTTCGCAAATTTAATTGACATAGTTGATTTTGAAAGATCCGCATCAAGGACAACTACATCGCGGTTCTTTTCACCAAGTTCTTCAAGTGCTTCACCGAAAGAAAGACGAGTTGCTTTGGCTGGCATTATTTCACCTCCATTCTTTGTGATAAAAGTTCGTTTAACTGTTGCTCAAGCTCCGCAAGGGCAAGTTTAGTTTCTTCATCATTTGGAGCTTTCCCATGCCATTCGTGATTATCTTCCATAAATGAAACTCCTTTCCCTTTAACTGTGTGCGCAATTATGAAAGTTGGTTTTCCCTTTACAAGTTCAGCTTCATTAAGTGCAAACAAAATTTGCTCAAAATCATGCCCATCAATTTCAATTACATTCCAATTAAATGCTTTCAATTTATCAACAAGAGGTTCAATGTCCATTACATCTTTAACATAACCATCAATTTGACCTTTATTGTAATCAACGATTGCACAAAGATTGTCAAGTTTAAATTTTGGAGCTGACATTATCGCCTCCCACACTTGACCTTCTTGCATTTCGCCATCACCGAGAAGACAATAGACACGGTAATTTTTCCCATCAATTTTACCAGCAAGTGCAATTCCTTGCGCAATTGATAAACCTTGCCCAAGTGAACCAGTAGAAGCTTCTACATATGGAAGGTCAAGTCGTGATGGATGACCTTGAAGACGAGAGTTTATTTTTCTTAATGTGAAAAGTTCTTCATAAGGTATAATTCCCCTATGAGCCAAGACAGCGTAAAGAGCTGGAACACCATGTCCTTTTGACAATATGAAGCGATCTCTGTTAGGATCTAATGCGTTTTCTGGTGTTCTCTTTATTTTTTCCCAAAACAAAGCAACTAAAATTTCAACACAAGAAAGTGAACCACCGGCGTGCCCCGAGCCGGCTTTGTTTAACATTTTGATTATGTCAATTCTAATCTTCGTTGCAATAACCTTGAGTTCAAAAATTGAATTTTCCATTCATCCCTATGACTTTAATTTTTAAATTAAAACCTCAGACAAACATGTTAAAAAGTGAAACTAATCAAAATCGCATCAAATTTTTACAAATTTTTTGCTTGAAGCACAAAATATGGCAAAAAAATATAAAAATTCCAGTTATAAAAAACAATTTGACACCTTTTTAACAATCAAAATATAGCCCCTTTGGTATTTTGATATGTGAGTTCAAACTACAAATTATGAGCGGTAAATAAATTTGAGATGAAAAAATCTGTGGGCTTGAAACAAACCCACAGATTTCATCTTTTTCTATTAAATGAATTTGATTGAGTTTGTTCCGATTGTATAGTTTGAGAGGGTCTTTGTGGTGGTTTTTGTTCTGATTTCGGAAGCAAAGATTTTCTACTTAAAGTGAATCTTCCCATATCATCAATCGTTAATATCTGAACCTCAATTTCATCTCCAACTTTAAGCACATCCGAAACTTTTTCAATTCTCTTGTAATCAATCTCGGAGATGTGAAGCAATCCAATTTTACCAGGCAATATCTCAACAAATGCTCCGAAATCAACAATTTTACGAACGATTCCTTTGTAAACTTTTCCAACTTCCGGAACCTCAGCAAGTTGTTCAACCATTTGCTTTGCTTTCTCACAAGCTTCCTTATTTGGTCCACTTATCCAAACTAATCCGTCATTCTCAATAAATACCTCGGCTCCAAATTCCTGTTTCATCATTTTAATGTTTTTTCCAGCTGGACCGATCACCCATCCAATCATCTCAACTGGAATTCTTGTAGTCATTAACCTCGGAGCATAGGGCGAAATTTCAGGGCGAGGTCCAGGAATTGTTTGCTCAAGTATATCAAGGATTTTCATCCTAGCTTCCCTTGCTTGTTCAAGTGCGCGTTCAAAAATATCATAACTTATCCCACTTATCTTTATATCCATTTGAAAAGCTGTGATCCCATCTCGAGTCCCAGCCACTTTGAAATCCATATCCCCAAGCTTATCCTCATTCCCAAGTATATCAGTTAAGATAACAACCTCATCTTCCTCTTTCACAAGCCCCATCGCTATCCCAGCCACATGTTTTTTAAGCGGAATTCCTCCATCCAAAAGCGCAAGCGTTCCAGAACAAACTGTTGCCATTGAAGAAGAACCATTTGACTCAAGAATATCTGAAACAACTCTTATCGTGTATGGAAATTCTTCTTCTGACGGTATCAAATTCTTCAAGGCTCTTTCGGCAAGATTCCCATGACCAATTTCTCTTCTACTTGGTCCGCGGAACGGCGCAACCTCGCCAACTGAAAACGGTGGGAAGTTGTAATGAAGCATAAATCTTTTCGTATATTCCGGTAACAATCCATCTATCAATTGTTCATCCATCTTTGTTCCGAGAGTTACCGTTGCAAGCGATTGAGTTTCTCCTCTCGTGAACAAAGCTGAACCATGAGTCCTTGGCAAAATTCCAACCTCTGCCGTCACCGGTCTTATGTCATTTGGTCCTCTTCCATCAATTCGTCGTCCCTCACGCAAAACCATATATCTCATATCAACACGCTCAATTTCCCCTATAACTTGCTTCACCCAGAATTCAAGTTTAGGATATAATGCTATCAACGGAACAACATTTCCCGATTCGTCAGAAACCGTTTCAGTTGAATATCTCTGCTTGAGCAATTCAATAGTTTCATTTACAATCATCTCCATTTTCTCAGCTCGCTCAAGCTTTTTCATCGGCGTCCTGTTAATTTCCTTGATCTTTGGCTCAGCTATCTCTTTTACATCATTAATAATTTTCTCAGGTATCTCTTCTTTAACAAGTTCCCGTTTCGGTTTGCCGATTTCCTTTGCTATTTCAATTTGAACTTCACAAATTTTTTTGATGTATTCATGAGCGAATTTTATCGCCTCAACCATATCTTTTTCAGAGATCTCCTTCGCTTCACCCTCAACCATCACAATTGAATCAATCGTCCCAGCAACGACAAGATCAAGATCACTTTTCTCAAGTTGTGAAATTGTCGGATTTATAACGAATTGTCCATCTATTCTTCCAACTCTTACTTCTGCAATTGGTCCATTCCAAGGGATGTCTGAAATCATTAGTGCCATTGAGCTTGCAATCCCACCGATAACATCAGGATCGTTTTCAAGGTCAAAAGAAAAAACGGTAACCGTTATTTGTGTCTCACACTTGAACTCCTTTGGGAAAAGCGGTCTTAGGGCTCTATCAATTAACCTTGCAGACAAAATTTCTTTTTCCGTAGGTTTACCTTCCCTTTTCTCAAATCCACCCGGAATTTTACCCGCAGCTGAGGTTTTCTCTCTATATTCAACGGAAAGGGGCATGAAATCAATATCTTCTTTTTGCTCCTCTTCCGCAACCGCAGTGGCAAGGACCATCGTATCAGCATATCTTACCATAACAGCTCCGTCCGCTTGCTTAGCATATTTTCCTATCTCAAATGAAAGAACCTTATCACCAATTTCAATTTCTTTCTTAAAATAGTTCATAACAACACCACCGCCTTTTGATTTTTATTTTCTTAAATCAAGCTCTTCAATAATTCGCTTATAACTTTCGTAGTTTGTTTCCTCCAGGTATTTCAACAACCTTCTTCTTTTCCCAATCATTTTGATCAAGCCCATTCTTGAATGTTTATCCTTTGGATGCTTTTCAAAGTGTTCTGCTAATTGATTAATCCTCGCTGTTAAGATCGCAATTTGAACCTCAGGGGAACCAGTATCTTTTTCATGCTTACCATATTTTTTTACAAGCTCTTTTTTCTGCTCGCTTGTCAATGACATATTCTTTTTTTGTTTTTGTTTTTAATTTTTGAATTCAAATTTACATGCGGCGGAGAGAAGACATAAAAACTTATATTTTCGTGTAAAACCGTTCTATAAAAAACCCATAAAATTTACACATTAACAAATTCTTTTCCAATTATTTCAATTGCTCTTTGTTTATCTCTCTGAATTTGCTTGACAAGTTCATCAACGGATGAAAACTTTATCTCATCCCTCAATCTTTCTATAAATTCAACCTTTATATGCTTAAAGTAAATCTCCTCATCAAAATTGAATATGTTTACCTCCATAACTCTTTGGCTGTCAAGTTCAAATGTTGGTCTATAACCTATGTTCATAACGCCAAAATAATGTTTTCTATCAATCGTCACCCGCACCACATAAACTCCATTTTTAGGAACGAGTTTTCGCAGTGATGTTGGCTCTATATTTGCAGTTGGGATTCCAAGTTCTTTGCCCCGCCCTGTTCCCTTCACAACAACTCCATTTATGAAATAATATCTCCCGAGCAATTTTGAAGCTAATCTAACATCACCTTGATTTAAAATCGTTCTTATTTTCGAACTGCTTACTGGATTATTTTCAACAAGAAGTTGTGGTATTAACTCCACTTCAAAACCATATTTTTTGCTAAACTCTTTCAATTTCTCTGGATTTCCCTCTCTATCTTTCCCGAAAGCGTGATTATAACCCACAATAACTTTGCTTACTCCAATCCTACCAAGCATAATATCTTTACAGAATTCCTCTGCGGTGATATTCGCAAATTCAGGCGTAAAATTTACAATAAAAACAATATCAAGATCATATTCACTCAAAAGTTCAATTCTCTCCTCAATAGTCGTTAAAATGTAAAATTTTTCCCTTGGATGAAGAACTTCCTGGGGATGAGGATCAAATGTAACAAGAACTGTTCTCATTCCATTTCTTATCTTTTCCGCTTTCATTCTTTTCAAAATTTCCTGATGCGCAACATGAACGCCGTCAAAAACACCAACAGTTACAATCGTCTTCGGATCTTTCTCAATTTTGTTGATATTTCTAACTATTTCCATTTGCTTCCTGCATTGAAATTTTCTTTAATTCATCAATTGTTAGCGCATCTTCAAGTTTATAATTACCGATCCGTGTTCTAACAAGCGATTTTAAATAAGCGCCACAACCAAGTTTTTCGCCAAAATCATAAACAAGCGTTCTAACATATGTCCCTTTTGAACAATTCACACGAAAACGAACTTCTGGGAGATTTACTTCAAGTATCTTAAAATCGTAAATTTTTACCTTTTTAGGCTTCCTTTCTATGTTGATGCCTTTCCTTGCAAGTTTGTAAAGAGGTTCACCCTTATACTTAACTGCAGAATACATCGGTGGAATTTGCTCAATTTCCCCGATGAAACATCTCGTTGTTTCAATTATCTTTTCTTCCGTTATTCCATCAAGATCTCTTCTTTCTATTACCTCTGTTTCTGGATCATAGCTTTTAGTTATAGCCCCAAGCTCCATAACACCTTCATATTCCTTATCAAGATGGATTATCTTTGAAAGTTCTTTTGTCATTTTCCCAGTAGCAACTATAAGCAAACCAGTTGCAAATGGATCGAGCGTTCCGCCATGCCCTACTTTCTTTACCTTAAACCACTTTTTTATTTTATCAACGACTTTATAAGATGTCCATCCAGCAGGTTTATTAACAAGGATTATTTCACCCTGCTTTATCCTCTGTGCCAGCGTCATCACTTTTCTTATTGTTCTTTTCTCTATCCTCGATCTGTTTCAAAAGGGCATTTATTCTATCAACATGCTCAAGCGTATCATCAAGATAAAATTCAATTTCAGGTATAAATCTTAAATGCAACCGTGAGCCCAACCTGTGTCTAATATTTTTTTTCAACGATTCAATTTTCTTTATAGTATTTTGTTGTGTAACCTTGTCTCCATAAATACTTATGTAGATTTTAGCATATCTTAAATCTGAGCTCAGCTTTACATTTGTAACTGTCCAAAACCCCACGGTTTCATGTTCAAGAACCTTTGAGATTATTGAGGAAACCTCTTCTTTGATTAATGATGCAACTCGCTCCACTCTTATGCTACTCATTCTTAATCCTCACTAAGTTCTGAAAAATTTAGGATTTATTCACCTCTTCAAGTTTTCTTTTGATCTCAAGAACATTATAGGCTTCTATAATATCACCGACTTTTATATCGTTATAATTTTCGAGAGCGATACCACATTCAAGCCCAGCCTCAACCTCTTTAACATCATCTTTAAAGCGCTTAAGCGATGCTATTTTCCCATCATAAATTACGATACCATTTCTTATGAGGCGAGCACGAGCGTTTCTTGAAATTTTACCCTCGGTTACAAAACAACCTGCGACAGTTCCAACTTTTGAAATTTTGAAAGTTTCTCTAATTTCCGCAGTTCCAAGAAATTCTTCTCTCTTTCTGGTTCAAGCATCTTCTTGTTCCTTCAAGAGCTTTCTTAATATCCTCAATCACATTGTAACTGATATTGTAAAGTCGTATCTCAACATTCTCAGTTTCAGCAAGCTTTTTAGCTCCAGCTGTTGGTCTGACATTGAAACCAATTATAATTGCACCTGACGCTTGAGCAAGCAAAACATCGGATTCACTTATAGCTCCAACAGCTCTGTGAATTATTCTTACTTTAACTTCTTGAGTTGAAATTTTCATTAACGAGTCAGTTAAGGCTTCAACAGATCCGTTTACATCAGCTTTAATTATAACTGGCAACTCTTTAACTTTCCCTTCCTTGATCTGCTCTGATAATTTGTTCAAGGAGATAGCTCTTAATTGTCTAAATGTTTGTTCTCGTTTTAATTGCGCTCTTTTGTTTGCTATCTCGCGTGCTACTTTTTCATCATCGACCACAACAAAAGAATCACCCGCTTCTGGTAGTTGATCAAAACCTATGACTTGAACAGGTGTTGATGGTTTTGCTGCTCTCTTTTCCTCTTTCATCAAACATCACTCTACCCCTCCGAATGTAATTCCAGCAACAAATGTATCGCCAATTTTTAATGTTCCATTTTGCACAAGAACTGTTCCAACTGGACCACGACCTTTGTCAAGCTTTGATTCAATTACGACGCCACGAGCTTTTTTCTTTGGATTTGCTTTAAGCTCCATCAATTCAGCTTCAAGCAGAATCTTTTCAAGAAGAAGATCGACATTTTTCCCATATTTTGCTGAAATTTCCACGCATTGATATTTACCACCCCAATCCTCTACTAAAACACCTCTTTCAGCGAGCTGTTGTCTAATTTTATCCGGATTTGCTTCCGGCTTATCGATCTTATTTATAGCAACTATTATCGGAACATTCGCAGCGAGAGCGTGGTTGATTGCTTCAACAGTTTGAGGCATCACTGCATCATCAGCCGCAACAACTAAAATAACTATGTCTGTAACTTGAGCGCCACGAGCTCGCATAGCTGTAAATGCTTCGTGCCCTGGAGTATCAATAAATGTTATTTGTTTCCCATTTGGAAGTGTCACTTGATAAGCACCAATATGTTGAGTTATACCACCAGCTTCACCTGCTACTATGTTGCTTTGTCGGATATAATCAAGCAGTGTTGTCTTTCCATGGTCAACATGACCCATTATTGTTACAACAGGTGGTCTTACTTCAAGATCTTCAGGTTTGTCAGGTTCTTCCGCAATTATATCCTCAAGATATTCTTCAGCTCTTTCAACCTCAAATCCATAATCACTCGCAATTAAAGTTATAGTGTCAAAATCAAGGCGTTGATTAATTGAAACAACAAGCCCCAAGTTAAGACATTTTTTAATTATTTCGCTTGCTGAAACACCAATTAAGTTTGCAAGTTCGTTAACGGTGATAAATTCAGCGACTTTAATTTTTCTCTTCTCTCGCTCAATTTGTTCTATTTTCTTCTCTTCCTTTTCTTGCCTTTCTTTCTTCTTGCGCTTTTTAATTATCTCCCTTATATCTGGACCTGCATCTTCCATCTCAGCAAGTGTTTGATCAATCCTTCGCAAAATTTCTTCCTCGTTAATTTCATGTTTGCTCTTCCGAACTTTCTTAACTGGTCTTTTTATCTCAACATCTTCAATTTCAACCAATCTCTTTTTCCTTTCTTCCTTTTCTCGTGCTTGTTTTTTCCTTCTCGTTTCCTCCTTTACCGCTTGAACTTCGGGCGCATGAGTAATTTCTCCAACGGTTTCCTCTCTAACAGGTTTTATTTTAACTTCCTCAATTCTTCTCGGTTCTCTCTCGCCTCCTTTACCTCTCCTTTTTCTATCTCTTTTTCTGTCAAATTTTTTCTCCTTGGGTCCTCGCCTTTCATCAACCTTAATATAGACCATTTCTTCTCTCCTACGCGGTCTCTCAGGCGCGAATGGCTTTGGTTTCGGCTCAGCTAAAATCGTTTCATCTTTTGTTAATTCTTGATTCTCTTGAACCTGTGAAATTACCTCGGATTGTCCTTGAGATACAACGGTTTCTTCAACTTGAGGTGTTACTTCTAATACTTCAATTGTCTCTTTTTTCTCCTCACTATCTTTTTCTCCAATAATTTTTTCCTCTGTCATTTCTTCAAATGGTTTCTCCTCAACCACAACTTGTTCAACTTGAGCTTGCTTTTGTTCTTCAACAACTACCCCTTCTTCCTCGCTTGGCTTTATCTCTGTGATCGGCTGAACGAGTTTATCTTCAACATCTTCTGTTACTTCTACCGTTTTGGCTTCTTCAACTATTGGCTTAGTTTCAATCTCTTTGAGGGGTTTTTCCTCTTTAGCTCTCTTCTTTTTTTGGCGCTCAGCTAATTCCTTCTCATGCTTATAATGCCGGTTTATCAGCTCAAGCATTTTATCATCAACAGGCGACAAATAGTTCTTAACCTCAGAAAATCCCTGTTTCTGTAAGAAATTAACTATATCATCGGCTGATATATTCAGCTCCTTTGCTATTTGATATATTCTTTTCGGCATGACTTTTATGGTTTGTTTAGGTTACCTTGAGGCTTTTCTTATTATATTTCTCAATCTTTTTATCTTCTTCTCATCAACTCCTTGTAAACCCGAAAGAATTGACTTTATGTTTTCATCTGATAGAGCTAGATAATCCCTGTTCGTTTCAATTCCTGCGTCTTTGAGACGTTGGTAAATTTCTTCTCCGATTTGATCTTTCAAATCAGACAAACGAACAATTTTTTGAACATCTTTCTTTTCACCTTCAGTTGAAATAACTTCAATGTTATAATCAGTTAACATAGAGGCAAGCTTGACATTTATACCTTCGTCTCCAATTGCGGTTGCGACTTCTTCAGGTGGCACATAGACTATCGCTCTTCTTTCCTTTTGATCAATTTCAACTCCCTTAGGTTTTGCAGGTTGTAAAGCCCTCGCAACATAGATTGCCGGATCGTCACTAAACGCAATTACATCTATATTCTCATTGTTAAGTTCTTTAACTATAGAATGAATTCTGACTCCTTTCATTCCAACACATGCTCCAACTGGATCTACTCTTTCATCCGTAGAAGCGACCGCAATTTTTGATTTCTTACCGGGTATTCTGGCTATACCTTTTATTGTAACTATTCCATCGTAAACTTCTGGGATTTCAAGTTCGAATAATTTCACCAAAAATTGAGGATCAGCCCTTGAAACAATAATTTGTGGACCACCGCCTCTTCGTTCATCTTTAAAGCTCGGTGGTTTAACCTCCTTAACGAGAACTCTTAAACTTTCGTTCTTTCTATACCTCTCATCAGGGATCATCTCACTTCGTGGCAATATCATCTCATTTTTATTATGCATCAAAAGAACTAATTCAGGTTTTCCATCCTTCCCCATATAAACTTGATAAACCTCACCTATCAAAATTTCACCTTTATATAATTCATACTCTCTCATAATTGAATCACGCTCATATTCACTTAGCCTTTGAATAAACAAATGCTTAGCTTGGGATATCAACCTCAATCCAAAATCTTTAACCTCAATTTTTTCAGGAAATTTCTCACCAAGTTCAAGCGTGGGATCAAATTCCTTTGCCTTCTCAAGTGAAACTTCTCTAACAGGATCTCTTACAACATCAACTATATCCTTCATCAGAAAAATTTCAATATCCCCTCGCTCCATATTAACAATTATATCAAATTCAGCATCTTCGCCGTATTTTTTCCTCATGAGCGTTTTAAAAACATCCTCAAGGATATAAGCGATTTTATCCTTTTCAATTTTTTTCTCTTTCGCAAGCTGTGTGAATGCCTCTACTACTTCACGATTCATAATTTCACCTTCTGGATTTTAATTTTACCAAACAATTTCAGTTTTTGATTCAATAATTTGTTCATATTTTAAGACAAGTAAATTTTCTTCAATTAACAACTCAATTGTTTCATCTCCAGCTGTTACAAGTTTACCCAATACTTCACGCACCTGCCCAGTTGTTTCATCAATATATTTAACTCTGAGGAATCTCCCAATGTTTGTAAAATATTGCCTTTTGACTTTGAACGGATTTCCAACACCGGGTGATGATACCTCCAAGCGATAACTTCCAGGTATAAGATCATAAAAGTCAAGAACGTCTGAAATTTTTCTGCTTATTTCCTCACATTTTTTAATTGTAATCCCATCATCAGTATCAACAAGTACCTCTACAGTTAGCTTTCTCCCGATACCCTTCAAATTGATATCAACCAAATAAGCACCTAAATTTTCAACTATTGGCGTAATTATTTCGTGGAGTTTAGCCTTGATTTCCTCGGTGTTCATCATCAAAAAAAATAGTGGGTTTTTAGCCCACCATTGATGTTTAAAGTTTTTAAAAAATATAAAAAAATCCTCTACAATTTGCAAATTAAGTAATTGAAAGTTTAAATTGAAACATGCTCTTTAAACCTTCGTCTGTAAAAATAAAAACTAAATAAAATGAGAAATCTAATCATTATACTCCTCGCTATCTTGCCCTTTCATCAATCCTTCCCATTCCAATTTTCAAACTACTGGCAACAACATGTCCATTACAAAATTAAAGCCCGACTTGATCCCGATAAAAATCTACTTATTGGCTCAGAAACACTGATTTATACAAACAATTCCCCAAACGAGATAGAAAAGGTCTATTTTAGGTTATACTGGAATATCTTCAAAAGGAATAGCCATGGTTGGAAATACGCCGAGAAAAGAAAAATGTACGCTCGGCTAAATAAAGAAAAAGAATACAAAGGTGTCTCTCTCAAAAAATTTTCTATTGTTTTAAACGATGAAGAAAAACCACTTAATTATAAAATTGACGATACCATTCTTGAAGCACACTTACCTCAACCGTTAAATCCAAATGAAAAATTTATCTTTAAAATTGAATGGGAAGCTGAAATACCACCTGGTCCTGGAATTAGAACCGGCGTAAGTAACAGATGTTTTGATATTGCACAATGGTATCCCCAGATCGCAGTTTACGATAAATATGGATGGCACAAAGATCAATATATTGGAACAGGTGAATTTCATAATGATTATGGAGATTTTGAGGTGGAAATTGAGATCCCCAAAAGTTTTATAGTTACCGGTAGCGGTGAGCTTGTAAATTATGACGAGGTCTTACCTGACTCAGTAATAAAAAAACTTGAAGAAGCAAAAAATAATCCTGAAAAAATCTATCGCATTGCTGATTTTTCAGATAGAAAAATAAAAGAAGATGAAAAAACAAACTATGTGACTTGGAAATTCATAGCTAAAAATGTCCGTGATTTCGCCTTTAGTGCTTACGAGAGATATATTTGGGACGCTGTGTTTTGGAAAAATGATAAACATCCATACGGTGGAGTTATGATTCACACGCTTTATTTCAAGGAAAACGAAAAACACTGGAAAGATTCAGCAGTCGCTTTTTCTCTACATGCTATAAAATTTTTCAGCGAAAACTTTGGTTTATATCTTTACCCGAACGCTTTCGTTATGTCAAGTTTTGCAGTCAGAGGTGGAATGGAATATCCAGGGATTGTTTTCATTGGACATGACATTACAAACTCACCATACAGAGGATTATTTGGAGTTATAGTTCATGAGCTTGGACATCAGTGGTATCCAATGATGATCAATAGCAACGAAACAGAGTTCGCTTTTATGGATGAGGGCTTCACTACATTTATCACAACACTTGCTTTTGAAGAATACTATGGTAAAAAAGATAATCTTCTTGATCAAAATAAGTGGTATATTCGCTCAATTGGGATTTCAACTGATGAAAGAGAAAGCAACCAACGCCAATATCTAATGCTTGCAAAAACTGGATATGAAGAGCCAGTGGTAACACATGCAGATTACTGGCTTGAGAACTATCCTGCGACAACAGCTTTTTACCCTAAAACAGCTTCAATCATGTTTATGTTGCAATATGTTCTCGGAGATTCAATCTTCGCACAATTAATGAAAGAATACTACAACAGATGGAAATTCAAACGACCATATCCTGATGACTTTTTCAATCTTGCGATGGAAGTAAGCGGTAGAGATTTAAGATGGTTCTTTGATCAATGGTTTTATAAAACCTACACTTGCGATTATGGAATAAAATCTATGAGTTCAAAACGAGTTCAAAAGAATGGGGATGAAATTTACGAAACAAGTATTAAGATCGTGAGATATGGAAGAGCAGTCATGCCTCTTGACATCACCATAAAAATGCAAAATGGAAAAGCCACAAATATAAAAATTCCCGTTGACATTTGGCTTAATGATGAATGGGAAAATGAAATAAAAGTTGACCTTCCCTCTAAACCTACTTCAGCAGAAATAAACCCAGATTTAAGAATTTCAGACATAAATAGACTAAATAACACATATCCATTTCCCAAGGTGAAAGTTTCTTTTGACAACACAATAGCTTTGACACAAATGCTTGCCCCACTTGATGCTTACTGGATAAGATGGAGACCCTCAATTTGGTATAATGTAATTGATGGATTCAAAGTTGGATTGAAATCAAATGGGGCTTATCTTGACGATATTATCTCACACAAATTTTGGGCTCTTTATGGAACGAGATCAAATGAGATTGACTTCTACTTTAATGGTAGCAGAAGAATTCCTTTTGAAATTAGCAAAAATACATTTGTGGAAATAGAGCTACTCAAAATTGAGGGCAGATATTCTGGAGGTTTAGGATTTAGAAAACAATTTTCACGAACATTGACAATTCCACCAATTCATAGTTTTAATTTTAAAATTCAACTCTTAAGATCATTGAAAAATGATTATTTGGATCAGATTTATAAATGGGATGCCGGAAGATTAACGAGAATCATCGCTGGTTATACTTATTTTAATTATGGTGAAAAATGGCGAACGAGATTTTCTCTCATATTTGAATCCTCAACTATTTTGAGTGGCTTCAATTACTCAAAAATCTATTCAGATATTGTTCAAACATTCTATATAACTTCGGGTTATAAATTTGCAGTTAGATTATTCGCTGGATACGGTAATGGTGCAATCCCTGTGCAAACAAAATTTTTCACTGCGACATCGTCACCGATTGAGCAATTTTACAAACCACTTTATAGAAGCAAGATCTTTCCTGCGGATTTTAGAAAAAGCGTTCAACCATTTGGAGGTGCTGGATTGCGCGGATATATTGACCAAAACATTTCAGAGGATAGAATATATTCTCTAAATGTTGAGTTAAGTTTCCCGACACTTTTCCCATTTGTTAAGAATTTGCCTATTATTGGATCTCTTTTTAAAACCGCAATTTTCTTTGATGCGGGCAAACTTTGGGGTCAAAATCAGAGAGTGAGCTTAAGCAATATAAAATATGATTTTGGTTTCGGGATAAGAAGTGAACTGTTTGGAGAGATTTCACAAGTAATAAATTTATTCTCTGAAATTCAACTTGATGGGATAAGGATTGATTTCCCACTCTATGTGAGCCATCCTATGAGCGGAGAAAAAAGATTTAAATTCAGATGGGTAATTGGATTTGAGAAAACTTTTTAAATTAAAAACCCCCGAGGTTTAATCCTCGGGGGTTAATCTAATAATTTGTTTTTAAGTAGTTGCTGGTTTTGCTTTTAGAACTTTAGATAGCATATATCCAACTGTGATCAAACCAGCAACAAAAACAACAGCGAAAACGATAAGCACAGAAATTTGGGGTTCAACTGCAAATTGTTCTGGTTTGAAATAATCTTTGAGATAAGCATCTCTTAAAATATCGCGCATAATAGACATCCCAACTATTGTCAAGAAAAGCATAGCAATGCCAGAAATTGAAAGTATCCTGGGATTTTGAGCGTTGAAGGACAATAAGATTAGAATCAAGCTTATAAGGGACAGCAAAACGGAAACACCAAATACAATGGTTGCAAGAACATTATCACCCATAAACAACATCATATGTTCTCTTCTTAAAGAAAGCAAAAACCATATTCCAACTGCATATTGAACAACTGTCCCAATCACAAACCACAAACCACCATATCTGATTGCCCATCTTCCAAATTTTTCATCTGCTTTCAACTTAACAAGTCCATAAATTAACACAAGTAAACCTGCGACAGAAACAGCCGCCACAAGGAAATGCAAATATCTTGGAATTACAGTTGGATCATCAAAATTAAGATTAGTCCCATGTGGATTTGCGAAATACTTTTGAGCCCATTTTTCAGGTGTTAACATTAAAACGAGATTATTTGTGTAAATAAGCCCAATTATCGCAAATAAAAATGCGCTCCCAAGAACGATCCAAGCTCTTATCCCTTGTAACTTCTCAAAGTTAAATTGATAAATGTAGTATCCATAATAGCCAATAAGAAGAAGCAAGATGACGCTTAACCATGGCCATGCAATAACGATCGATGATGTATAAAAGTATTGTCCATAAATCACTTGGAGGAACAATAATGGAGCAATACCAAGTGTGATAGTAAATGCAGTAATTATAGGAAGCATCTTTGAAAAGGAGCGAGCAAGATTAAGGTGAAATTGGCTGTTCTTTTTTCTACCAATCAGATCAGTGATTCCAGCAATTATTCCACCACCAAGCGCGAAGTTCATCGCAATTATATGAAGTATAAAAGTCAAAACAAGCAAAAATTTCAAAAGCCAATATGGTGCTGGCAAAGGTATTGGATCCAATTCTGGTATAATAATTTGTTGATTCATTTTTTAAACCCGTATTTTGTTTTTTCTTCATTATTCAAGCTATAAAGCCATTTGGCAAGAGCTTTTCTTTCTTGCTCAGTTCCGAAAAACGGTGGCATATAACCTTTAAGCATATCAAGATACTGCAGTTGTAAGTCAATATATTCTTCAGTCCATCCCTTAACTAGTTGTTTTATTCCATTATACCCATCAACTGTGTGACAACTCTGGCATTGAATCTTATAAATTTCCTCTCCTGCCTTCAACATATTTTCTTCGTTTACTTCCTTAACTGTAACCCACTTAGCAAAGTTCAAACTCCCAATTTCGTTTATTTTATCCCCATGGGCTTTTATAACTGAATTAGAATACATATATTCATAGATTATATATGGCTTTCTTATCGCCTCTCGCATCCATTCAGTTACGGCGGTAACTAAAAATCCCATAACAAGAAGACCAAGCGCAAATCCGAATGATGTTTGTTTAGGTGCTTTAATTGGTCCAATCCAAGAAAATAGAGCGATAATTATAGAGAACAATAAGCTCAATCCAGCGAAAATTGTCACGGCAGGAGCACCACCTGCTATTATATCACGGGCAAGCGGTGGAATGACGGAGATATACCAAACTCCACCCAAAGGAATGAGAATAAACGCAGCCATGATCCATTTGCCATCATATTGAATAAGTTTAACTCTTGTTTCTTCATCTTTCAAATGAGTTGCAGTTATCAACGAATACAAACCTGCAAGCGCAAGGGCTACACCTGTTCTAATAATCAATGATGGGAAGTATGATGGATTGAAAAAACCAACCCAGAATTTCTTTGATGCCTCAGTAAACGGAATATTAATCCAGCCACCAGAAGTAAGCATAAATGTTAAGATACCATTGATAATTACAAGGCTAAGATACGCGCCAGCGGCATAGATCCAACCAATTATGTTATGTGTTTTTGGATCCAGCTTGTCCCATGTCGCATAGTAAATTAAAACAGCCGCAATTTCAACGATAAAAAATACCCATTCAATTGCCCATCCGAAAACAAAACTATGTATTAAAGTTGATGTTGCTGATGGATGAACAAGTCCAATTGCAAACCAAATCCCAACTCCTGACAAAGCTCCTAAAACGACTGTTAGTAGCAAGAAAAATTTTGAATGCTTTTTTAGATACTCAATTAATTTTTGATCTTTTTCCTTAATTGCTTTTCTTTCCGTCAAAGCTAAATATATCCCTCCTCCAACAGCAAAGTGCGATATAAAAACATGAAGTATTGCTATGATGCCAATTAAAATTCCTCCCCCGATCACTGGGACATCCCAGACTGGATAGTTCATAGATGCACTCCGAATTTTGTTTTAAATTTGCTTTAAATTTAAGTAGAATTAACGGAACAAATCAAGTTAGAAATTTTTAATTTTATTTATTTGAGAAACATCTTTGAGTGCTTTTTGTTTATTTAAATTAGGAGCAAAGCTCCATTAAGATTAAACTTTTTAAACTTGAAAATTTGTTTCAAATTTTTTAACTTAAATACTAGCACTATAAAAAATTATCTTGGAGGTTAATTAAAATGCCGGTTATCAAAAAGCCAGAGGCGGATTTAAGGTTAAGGTGGCGAAAGTGGATTGAGCTTGGGCTTGTGATTGCTTTGCTTATTTCAATTGTTGCGTTCAGATTTTTCCCAAAAGATTTAGGTCGTGCGAAGAAACTCTTGACTGTTGAGCAAGAGATAATTAAACCGGAGGAAATTCCGCAAACCAGGCAAGAAAACAGACCACCGCCACCACCAAGACCACCAATCCCAATTGAAGCTCCAAGCGATGAAGCTTTGGAGGATATCAACATTGACATAAGTTCAGAGCTTGATATCACGAAGGAAGTCGCTCCACCACCACCAAACGAAGACTTGAGAAAAGAAGAAGATATACCTTTGAAAGAACAATTCTTTATGGTTGTTGAGGAAATGCCAGAGATAATTGGTGGTCTTGAGTCAATTCAACGAAATGTCGTTTATCCAGAAATTGCAATAGAGCCTGGGGTTGAGGGAACTGTTTATGTAATGGCGTTTGTGGATGAAAATGGAAATGTTGTAAGAGCAGATGTTGTTAAAGGAATTGGTGCCGGATGTGATGAAGCTGCTGTCGCTGCAGTTATGAAAGCAAAATTCAAACCAGGGAAACAGCGTGGTAAACCTGTCAAAGTTCGTGTGATGATACCAATACGATTCAAGTTGAAAAAATAATTCCGACACTTTAAAATACCTCCCTTCTTTAATTTTAAGGCACAGGGTTTTTAAACTCTGTGCCTTTTTATTTAAAAATAAACCTCTCCAAAAATGCAAACTGAAATTATACTTGCTTTTATTTTATTATTCTTTTCTGCTTTCTTCTCAGCAAGCGAAATTGCTTTTATAACCGCCAATAAAATAAAACTTGAAATAAAATCTCGCTCGTCATTAACTGCGAAAATAGCCAACGATTTCACTAAAAAACCTGAAACATTCCTTGTTACCATACTTATTGGAAACAACTTTGTTAACATTGCGCTTAGTTCAATTTTAACTTACATTTTAAAAACCATAGCTGATCTAAACGATTTCTCAATTTTGATCCTCCTTACGCTTCTTATTCTCGTCTTTGGCGAATCCATCCCCAAAACAATCGGCAGGGAGTCAGCTGATGGTTTTGTGTTATTCGCATCACTTCCTTTGAAGTTAATTTATTTTATATTTTTACCAGCAGTGAAATTACTTAAGTTCGTCTCAGAAAAATTTTTAAAAATTTTCAAGATCAAAACTGAAACCATTGAACAATTCTTCAGTAAAAAAGACTTTGAAATTCTTCTCAAAGAAAGCGAAATGAACGAATACATGAAAATGGACATACCATTTTCAAGGGTCTTTAAGCTTGAAAACCTAGCCGTTGAATCAGCAATGAGACCGAGGACAGAAATCGTTGGAGTTGATAAAAGTATGACGATGAAAGAGATAATTGAAACTTTCTCAAAATCAGGGCATTCGCGATTGCCTGTTTATGACGGAACAATAGATAACATAATTGGAATAATTTATGTTAAAGATCTTTTCAAAAATCCCAAAAACATTGATGAGATTTTGAAGGAACCATATTTTGTCCCCGAGAAAAAAAGATGTATTGAATTGCTCAAAGATTTCAAAGAAAAAAATATATCAATGGCAGTTGTTGTTGATGAGTTCGGTGGCGTTTCGGGTCTTATAACACTTGAAGATGTAATTGAGGAACTCGTTGGAGAAATAGAAGATGAATTTGATGTCAGCAAGAAACTAATCCAGAAAATTGATCCTAACACATTTATATTAAGTGGTCTCGTTGAGGTTGATCAGCTAAATGAAGAATATAAACTTAACATACCAAAGGGGGATTATGAAACAATTTCAGGTTTCGTAATAAACAATATAGGTAGAATTCCGTCAAAAGGTGAGGAATTTATAATCCATGATTTCAAAATAACGATATTGAGCGCAACACGGACACGGATAAACTCTTTAAAACTAACTCTTTTAAAACACCATGAATAAAATTTTCAATATCTTTTCCGTTGGCGCTTTTGTATTTGCGATATTAATTTCAACTAAAAATTTTAAAGAATTAAACAAGCCTAAACCTACTGAAAATGTTCTAATAAACCATTTAACTATCATTCATCCACCCGATATAGTTTTCCTCTGTGGTGAAAGAATTCCGCTTGAAATTCCAGATGTGAGGGAAAGATTTGAGCGTGAATTTTACCTTGAATTTGATGAGAACCAACTAATACTTGATCTTAAACGATGTGGGAAATATATGCCATATATTGAAAGCAAGCTGAAAGAAAAAGGGTTACCCACTGATTTAAAGTATCTTGCAATTGCCGAAAGTCGCTTAATTGAAAACGCATATTCAAGTAAAGGAGCTGCAGGTCTATGGCAGTTGATGCCCGAAACTGCAAGAAGATACGGGCTTAGAGTTGACGAATATATTGACGAGCGACTTCACATCCAAAAAGCAACCGAAGCTGCTCTTTCATACATCCAAGATCTATATAAAAAATTTAACAATTGGGCGCTCGTTTTGGCTGCTTATAACGCTGGTGATGCAAGAATAACAGATGCAATGCAATTTCAATGGGTTGATAACTATTTTGATCTACATCTCAATCGTGAAACTTCAAGATTTGTATTTAGAGTCGCTGCAATAAAAGAATTGATTTCAAATGCGCATAGATATGGATTTACTCTTGACACAGCAAAACTTTTTAAACCACAAAATGTTAAATATGTCACTGTCAAGGGACCAATCCAAAACCTTGCCCTTTGGGCTAAAATGCAAGGAACTAATTATAAAATATTAAAATACCTCAATCCTTGGATCTTGAAATCATCACTTCCATCAGGGGAATTTCAAATTGCTCTTCCTGTTGATGCCAAACCGCAAGAATTGAATATTGCAGAATATAAATATAGAGGCTCAAGGGTTATATTTCAGAACGGCGAAATAATTGTAATCCCGGAAAAAACATTAAATCATCGGGTTAAAACTGGCGAAACTCTTGAGTCAATCGCTCAAAAATATAATGTAAGCGTGGAAGATATAGTTGAATTAAACAAACTTGAAGGGAAAAAGTTAAGACCGGGCCAGATACTTAAGATTCCTGTTTATTAAAAATCACCAAATCTATACATGTGCTCAACCTTTATACACTTATTCATCACAACTTTCAAACCCGCGCTTTGAGCTTTTCTCGCCGCTTTTTCATTTAACACCCCTAACTGCATCCATATAACTTTCGCTTTCTTTTGGATAGCTTGATCAACTATTTCTTCTACGAACTCAGACCTTCTAAATATATCAACAATATCAACCTCGTCAGGAACACTTAAAAGGTCAGGATAAGATTTCAATCCAAAAACTGAATCAATGTTTGGATTCACTGGGATAATTTTATAACCGTTCTTCAAAAGATATTCCGCTACAATATAGCTATCTCTATTTGGTCTGTCCGAGAGACCAACGATTGCGATTGTTTTATACTTCGTCAAAATTTCCTTGATTTCATCTTTCATCGCAAATTCAAAATTTATTTTAAAGTTTTGAAAGACAACTTTTAACTTACTTTTGCGAGATCGACACTATCAGAATAAAGTTTCAAAAATTGTTTTCTCAAAGTAAAATGTTCGGGTTTTAATAAGTTTGGATCTTCTTTTATAATTTCAAATGCTTCATAGCGAGCGATCTCAAGCAAATCTTTATCTTCTGAGATATCAGCAAATCTAAATTTTATAAATCCACTTTGTCTCGTGCCAAAAAATTCGCCAGGACCGCGAAGCTCAAGATCCTTTTCGGCGATCTTAAAACCATCCATCGTTGACTCAATGATCCTTAACCTCTCCATTGCTTTACTTTCTTCAAGTTCTTCATAATCAAATAAGGTTTCGCCTGTTGCTTTTTTAAATAAGCTTGATTTCACGATCAAGAAACAATACGATTGTTTTTCGCCTCTTCCAATTCTACCCCGCAATTGGTGAAGTTGAGCAAGTCCGAACCTCTCAGCATTTTCTATGATCATTATAGTAGCGTTTGGAACATCAATTCCAACCTCAATTACGGTTGTTGCAACGAGGATTTGAATTTTTCCCTCTTTAAAAGCAAGCATAATTTCTTGTCTTTCCGTCCCCGGCATTTTACCATGAATTAAACCGACATTGAATTCTGGGAAAACTTCATTCTTCAAACGCACATAGCCTTCAATTGCGGATTCAAGGTCAACCTTTTCAGATTCCTCAATCAACGGATAAACAATATATGCTTGGTGTCCTTCTTTGACCTTTGAACGAACAAACTCATAAACTCTCTCTCTTTCGGTGTCAGGTAATAGTTCAGTTTTAACTTTTCTTTTTCTTGGCATTTCATCTATTACGGAAACATCAAGATCCCCATATAATGTAAAGGCGAGCGTTCGCGGAATGGGGGTTGCTGTCATTATTAAAACATCGGGATTGTATCCTTTTTCGATAAGTAATGCTCTTTGCATTACCCCAAAACGATGTTGTTCATCAATGACGACAAGCCCAAGGCTTTTGAAATTGACCCTTTCTTGAATTAAAGCATGTGTCCCAATTATGATTTGTGCTTCACCGCTCTCAATCTCATTTAAAATTTCCTTTTTTTCTTTTGCTTTCAAACTCCCAACTAGAAGACGAACTTTAACGGGCAAAGAATTTAACAAGTTTAAAAAAGTAGCATAATGTTGTTCGGCAAGAATTTCAGTTGGAGCCATAAATGCAGATTGATAACCATTGTCAACAGCAATCAACATCGCAATCAAAGCTACAATTGTCTTCCCGCTTCCGACATCACCTTGAAGCAAGCGGTTCATCGGTTTATCTGATTTCATATCGTTCCATATCTCACGAATTACTCGTCTTTGCGCTTCAGTAAGCTTGAAAGGTAAAATTTTGCTAAATCCGTGGACAAGATCGCCAATTTTCCTAAAGGATATCCCTTTTTCAAAATGTTTGAGCTCATAATGTTTCCTTGCAAGAAGAAGTTGAAGGAAAAACAATTCCTCAAATTTCAACCTTTTCAGAGCAAGGCGTAATTCATTGTGAGTTTCTGGGAAGTGAATTGATTTTATCGCAAACTTCAGCGGCATGTATCCGTATTTGGAAAGAATTTTTTCAGGCAGTGTTTCTTCAACTTGGTCAATGTAGTTATTGATAACATTGCTTATAAGTTCGCGGAGTTTTAAAGTGTTAAGTCCGAGAGTTTTCAATTTTGATGTTGAAGGATAAATAGGGACGATCCTTCCCGTGTGTATATTCACACTATCTGCTTCGGTTAAAAAATCAAATTCGGGATGAACGAGGTTTATTTTACCTTTGAATGCCGTTGGTTTACCGAAAACTGCAACAAGATCGCCGACATCAAATTGCCTTTTGAAATACTCAATTTTGTTAAACCAAACACAACTTAATTTACCAGTTCCATCATCAACTATGACCTCAAGAACTTTCTTTCCGCTTGAGCTTAAAAGAATTTTTTTATCCACGACCCGGCCAATAAATGTAACCGCTTTAGATTTACGATAAAACTCCCACCAATTTCTTTTCAGATTAGCAACATTTATAACTGTGCTTCGGTCAATGTATTTAATTGGAGCATAATAGAGCAGGTCAATAAGTTTTTCTATCCCTACTTCGCGAAGTGCCTGCGATCTTTTTTCGCCGATCCCTTTGAGATATCTTATATCAATTTCAAGCGAGACGGGCGATTTTTTCGCGGATTTATTTACAACTGAATTATTCAAGTTCTTCTCCAATTGCATCTTCAACTACTTTGATGATTTCGCCAGTTTTTACGATTTCAAGCGCTTTTATGATGTCATCGTGTAAAATTCTGTCCTCATCTAAATGTTTTATTTTTCTTCTTATAAACTCATACGCTGTTTGCGAACCTACGCCACATTTCATAATCCTGCCTGTTTTAGGATCGACTTTTGCGAAATCAATCCCCTGAGCAGCGCACATGAGTTCAATTGCAATAACTGTCTGAACATTCTTTAAAACCCTATATGCTTTTTGAGCTGAAATTGATCCCATGCTATTGTGATCTTCTTGATTAGCGGAGGTTGGAATTGAATCAACGCTTGCAGGATGAGATAAAACTTTGTTCTCAGAAACAAGCGATGCCGCTGTATATTGAGCAATCATCAATCCTGAATTTAATCCACCTTGCGTTGTTAAAAACTTTGGTAAACCGCTTAACTGCGAATTCACAAGTCGTTCAATTCTTCTTTCGGAGACATTGGCAAGCTCAGACAAGGCTATAGCTATGAAGTCCATCGCAAGTGCAATTGGTTGTCCATGAAAATTTCCACCTTCAAGATGAATTCCATCTTCGGGAAAAATTAAAGGATTATCGGTTGCTGAATTTATTTCAATTGAAACGATGTTATAGACATAATCAATCGCATCTCTTGATGCACCGTGAATTTGAGGAACACACCTTAAAGAATACGCATCTTGGACTCTTGGATCATCATATAGATGAGAAAGCCGAATTTCACTGTTTTTCATCATTCTTAATATATTTCGTGCAACCTTTTGCTGTCCTTGATATGGTCTTAATTTATGAATTCTCTCATCAAAAGCCCTGTCAGTTCCTTTTAAAGCTTCAATGCTAAGCGAAGCGGCGATATCGGCGATTTTGCACAAATCCTTTGCTTGCTTAACTATTAAACAGGCGAAAGCCGTCATCATCTGTGTCCCGTTTATAAGAGCAAGTCCTTCCTTTGCAGAAAGTTCAATTGGCTTCAATCCAAATTTTTTAAGCGCAATAGATGCCTTGACTTTTTTCAAATGATTAAAATCTTCAACAATCCAAACATCACCTTTTCCCATCATTGCAAGGACAAGGTGAGCAAGTTGAACAAGATCGCCACTTGAACCAACGGAACCTTGCGACGGAATTATAGGAGTTATGCGATAGTTTAAAAAGTCTATCAACATATTGATAGTTTCAACTCTTACTCCTGAATAACCTTTTGCTAAAGCATTAGCTCTTAAAAGCATCATAGCTCTGACGACCTCTGGAGGCAATGGTTCACCAGCGCCAGCCGAATGGCTAAAAATCAAGTTTCGTTGTAACTTTTCTATCTGATCTTTTTCTATTCTTACGGTAGCAAAATCCCCGAAGCCAGTTGTAACCCCATAGATGGTTTCATTCTTTTCAACCCAACTTTCAACAAGTTTTCGTGATTTTTGTATTTTTGATATGGCGTTTGGAGATAATTTGACAGGTGCAAAATTAACAGCAACTTCAAAAACTTTCTCAGGAGTTAATGTTTCACCATCAATTACAATGAGCTTGGATTTCTTGTTGTTTCTCATAAAATTTTATTTCGCTTTAATTAACCTTATCGCAAATCCTCCATCCATATCATGTTTATGTGGGAATGTCTCCATATAACCACCATCGGTTACAACATCAGAAGGAAGATATTTTCGTGCGTCGTCAATTTCAAACTCTGGATGTTTCTCAAGAAAAGATTTAACTACATCTATATTTTCTTCCGGTTCAATAGTGCAAGTGCTATAAACTATGACACCACCAGTTCTAACAAGTTTACTTGCTGTTTCAAGAAGTTCAGTTTGAGTTTTAACAAGATTTTTAATATCTGAAAGTTCCCTTTGCCATTTTATATCGGGTTTTTTCTGAAGCACACCGAAACCTGAGCATGGTGCGTCAACAAGAACTTTATCCGCTTTCCCCTCAAAATTTGCAGTTGTTGCATCCTCGGCGATAAACTCAACATTTGTTATACCAAGTCGCTCACAACTTTGCTTGACAAGATTCAATCTATGTTCATATTTATCAACTGCTATTATTTTACCATCGTTTTTCATTATCTCACCAATGTATGTTGTTTTTCCACCGGGAGCAGAGCAAAGATCAATCACCATTTCACCAGGCTTTGGATCAAGAAGCTTAACGACAAGTCCTGCGCTTTCATCTTGAACCGAAAAATAACCTTGATTAAAAAGATCAAGATTATAAATTCCAGATAGATGTCCAACTTTAAAAAACTCATCAAGATATTTTGATTTTACATATTTTATCCCTCTTTCATCAAAAAGTTTCGCAAGATCATCGGAGGTTATTTTTAGAGAGTTTGCCCGCACAACTATTGTAGGACGCTCATTGTTTGCAGCGAGCAACTGCTCCGTTTCATAAAATCCATATCTTTCAACCCATCTTTTGACAATCCAAGCTGGATGTGCATACATAATTGATAAATATTGAATTGGATCAGCTTCACTATCAGGTGTTGGAAGTTTTCCAAGATTGCGAATTATATTTCTTAACACAGCATTGACGAGATTTGCAGCTTTTTGTCCGCGAATTTTCTTTACGAATTCAACAGCTTCGTTTACAGCAGCTGCATGAGGAATTTTACTCAAAAACAAGATCTGGTAAAGTGCAATTCTCATTGCATTTCTTATGTTCGGATCTTGCATTGCAAATTTGTTCTTACAAAAATGTTCAATGATAAAATCAAGGCGTGTCTTCCATCTTACGACCCCGTGAGTCAACTCCGTTAAAAATCTTTTGTCAAGTTCGTTAAGTTCATCTGATTTAAGCTCAATGTCAAGGAGTTTATCAAGATATGAATCCGTTCTCTCAACACGATTTAAAATTTTAACCGCGATTCCACGTGGTCCTTTGTAAAATTCCTGTGGCTCCATAACTTTGACAAGTTCTTTTTGTTTGATTTAAGATCGTGCCTCCCTTTCGAAAATAAAAAAGGGAGTAGCTTCAAATTGAGCTACTCCTTGAAAATTTACTAAACCAACACGAAATTCGCAACTATTTTCAAACAAATCATAGAAACAACCTCATGACCTCAATTATGAGCGAAGGTTGTGTTTTGACAGCTGTGAGAAATAGATTTTTCAATGTTAACTTCTCATATGGAATTTTCGCAAGTTCCCTCGCTATCTCGTTTAATTTCTCGTCTGAAAATTTGTAGATGAATTGTTTTATTTTGTAATATCTCTCATGCCTTTGCCCAAGTGTTTTTCTCCATTCGTCCTCGTATTTGAAAATTAAATCAAGATTATTTTCTTTCACTGCTTGCCCTGCAATTTGACCTGCTATCTTTCCAGCTATCATTCCGCTTATTATTCCACCCCCTGAAACAGGATTAACCTGATGCGCTGCATCGCCAACGAGCATAAGACCATGTGTTACAATTTTATCAGCTGTCTTTGCACAAGGAACCCCACCTGCTATTACAGTTAAAATAGACGCTTGGGGGAAATTCTTTTCAATAAATTCCTCAAGATAACTCAATGCGTGTCTTTGTCTTCCATAAATTCCAGCGATCCCGAGCCCGACATTTGCTGTATTGTTGCCCTTTGGGAAAACCCATAGATAACCACCGGGAGCAACCTTCTCACCGAAATAAAAATAACAAGTGTCTGGTTCAATATCTATGTTCGTCAAAGTCATTTGAACTGCTGACTCCATATCTTGAAGCTTGCAAGTTGTATTGAGCCCCGCCCATCTTCCGACCCTTGATTCAACCCCATCCGCACCAATTACTATCTTTGACCTTATTTCAATTTGTTCAGAATTATTCATCAAAACCCTCACACCCTCAACTTTCCCATTGTTAATTATTAAACCGTTGACATAAGCCTTTGTCACAATTTCTGCACCATTTTCAGCAGCGATTTTAGCAAGTTCATAATCAAAAATTCTTCTTTCAAGTATATAACCAAAGCCTTCAATGTTCGGTTTTACAACGGTTCCATCTGGAGCCACAAGCTTGAAATACTTAACGGTGCTTGCGATCCATTTCGGATCTGGCTCAATAAATTGAATTAATCCCTCATGACTTACTGCTTCACCACATCTAACTGGATACCCGATATCTCTATCTTTTTCAAGGACGAGAACCTTTGCGCCATTGAGTGCAGCAAATCTTGCGGCGGTCGTCCCAGCAGGACCGCCACCGACGACGATGACATCATAATAATCATGCTTCGGAAAATTTTTCCCAAAGGTCATCTATAAAAAGCTCTCTTTTTTCTTTTTTGTTATATGTAGTTCAAGAACCTCAAAAGGACACGCCCACACACACTTGCCACAGTCAGTGCAAAGCTCGTTTATTATTTCAATTTTTGATTCATATAATTCAATACAATTTTCTGGACAAACGCCGACACAGCAACCACAAAAATCGCATTTATTATCCTTGATTATCACCATATTTCATACCTGATTTAGTGATTTAAGATATCTTTGGATTATATCCTTGAACCCTCTATTACTGAGAATATTTTTCTTTCGTGCGACATCGCTCTTTTTAGCAATAAGCTCTAACAGCTTCTCCTCGTCTCTTGTCATCTCTGCTTCTTTTATCTTCTCAG
Source organism: Candidatus Kryptonium sp. (assembly GCA_039630395.1). Lineage (GTDB taxonomy): Bacteria > Bacteroidota > Ignavibacteria > Kryptoniales > Kryptoniaceae > Kryptonium. The sequence goes on from JBCNVC010000013.1 coordinate 34,233, forward strand.
TCAGATCAGATTCTATTTTTTGTATTTTGCGAAGATAAAACTTCGTTAAAACATCATCAACCGCTTTCCACATTTCTTCAATTTCGTCTTCATCAGACCAACCTCTCCTTTCATTCCAAAATTCACTAATTTCATACTTGCTTAAAACAATGTTCGTCAAAAATCCCCTAAACTCATCGCTTTCATTCTGGCTTAGCAACTCATTGACATTGACTTTTTTATACTCGCCCGTTTCTTTCCATCTTTCAAACTCTTCTTTGACTTTTTGATAAATTAATTTAACATATTCACTTGAAACATCGCTCAATTTCACATATTCAAAGACAAATTTTAAAACGAATTCGTTTGCATCAAGCAAAATTTTCGCAAGGTCTCTTTCTTCAGCGGGAATTGACTTGAATTTTGTGAAAAATGAATTTTCAACGGATGTTTCTATTTTTTCCCTTGTGGTTTCTTTACGATTTTTCAAAATTATCGCTTCAATCTCGTTAACGAGAATGGTTTCCGGAATTCTATATTTTGACGAAACCTCGCGAATCAAAACATTTCTTTTGAGAGCATCTGGAATCTTTGAGATTGATTCAACAAGTGAACGAATGGCTTTAACCTTAACATTTGGATCATCAAATTTCCCAAGTTGCTGATATGTCAACGCTTTAAACTCAATGAAATTGATAGCATTGTTAATTTGCTTTTCAAATTCTGACACTGAATGTTTCCTTATGAACGAATCGGGATCTTCACCCTCGGGCAACTTAACAATATAAACATCAAGTCCCTGTGCAAGTATAAGATCAATTCCTCGCATCATCGCTTTTGCCCCAGCTGAATCAGCGTCATAGATGAAATAAATAGTTTCAGTGTAATTTGAAATCAACCTAACTTGTTCCTCGGTCAAAGCCGTGCCACCAGAAGCAACGACATTTTCAATCCCAGATTGAAACAGGGAAATACAATCCATATAACCTTCAACGAGAATTGCATGTCCTTTCTTTCTTATCGCATCTTTAGCTTGATAAAGTCCATATAAAACTTTGCTTTTTGTATAAACTTTCGTCTCCGGCGAATTTATATACTTCGGTATGTTCTCATCATCTTTCAATCTTCTTCCACCGAAGGCTATAACACGACCGGTGATTGAAAAAATCGGAAATATCACCCTACCTCTAAATCTATCATAATAAGCTCCGTCTTCTCTTTTTATCAGAACCCCTGCTTTTTCAAGTGCTTCAAGTGGGAAATCGTGCTTTATCGCATATTGAACGAGTGCATCCCACTGATCAGGCGAATAGCCAAGCCCAAAATTTTTAATAGTCGCATCGTTAATTCCACGCTTGTAGAGATACTCAATTGCCTTTTTCCCTTCCGATGTTTTCATCAAACTTTTAACGAAAAACTCATGCGCGAAACGATTTGCTTCATAAAGTTCTTCAAATTCCGTCTCAATCCATTTTTCTTTCTTTTCTGGTTTCGGCAGTTCTATGCCAACATATTCTGCAACTTTTTTAATTGCCTCAAAAAATGAAACTTTTTCATATTGCATGATAAAATTAAAAACATTTCCACCGGCGCCGCATCCGAAGCAGTGATAAAGTTGCTTATCTGGGCTTACTGTGAAAGAAGGAGTTTTCTCTGTATGAAAAGGACATAACCCAACATAGTTTTTCCCTACCCTCTTTAACGGGACGAATTGATTTATATAATCAACTATGTCAACCGCAGTTCTTATTTCCTCTATTTTGTCCTCTGGAATACGCATTTTGATTAAAGTTTCTTTGGATTTAAAACTGTCCTTCGGCTAATAAAAAATCTTTTCTATAAATATCTTTATTGCTTGCGTTGAATTCATGTTTTATTTGAATAGATAAATTCTCTAATGTATAAAGTTGCCATGAAATAGGGACATAAAACTGCCTTTTGTTTTTAGTAATTTGTTTTAATTCATAACTTAAGAGCAAATGATAAGCATCCTTTACGATTTTAGGATCTCTTGAAGGAGAAAAGTAAAAAGTTCTAAAAGACTGTTGTTTTGTGATTCCGCTGTAAGTTTTACAATCAAGATAAATTGTCATATTATTATATGAAATCTCAATATCAGGATACCCACTTACCTTTTTTCTACCCGATTTTGTTTTAGGCTTATCTGCGCTTAAGCCAACTTGCTTCAAGGCATCTATCACAAAAGGCTCGATTTTATTACCAGCTTCATTCGGTCTTTTTGCTTGAATCCCGCTTTTGCGTGCATTTTCTCCAGCGATTTTAGCGGATTCTATTAACAGATTTAACAACTTCTTGTTTTCTTCTAAGCTAAGATCAAACTTTAAAACCTCACAATCCGTTAAAACTTTTATTGCCAACCAATATGGGATATCCTTAATCGGCTCAAGAAATTTTCTGATGACTTCCTCAAGCTGTTTTATGTATTTAGTGCTTTCGTCTCTCATCTTTTTTAAAAATTAAAATGTTTTCTTTCTGTATAACATTATACAACCCAAAAATGATTTTATCTATGTTCTTAACCAGCGTGAAACCAGCTTTTTCTGCATAATCGATTATAAACTCTGTAGTTTTTATTTCTTTCCCTTGATATGTTGCATTTCCTATAATTATAACCGCATACTTTCCCAGTTTTAAAACCCTATACATTTCATCAATAGATTTTCTCATATCCTCATCATATAGCTCCAACCTATCCTTTCCTTTCCCTCTGACTCCAATGAATACTTCTCTCAAACTTTCCACATCATACCCAAGGGCCTTCAAGGCGTGCTTATCATTTTCAACATAATCAAGCGCAATAGAATAAGGTGGGGAAGTTATAACTCCATCAACGCTATCATTAGGGAGCGGTAAATTTCTAGCATCACCAACTTTAATATCAACATGACCTAACTTAAGATTCAATTGCTCTATAACATCAGAATAATCCCTTAACGAAAGAATCATTTTCTTAAGATTTTTTAGGAAAGAATTTTGAAATTCTTTTTTTCTTCGGACATTATCACTTATAGCGACAAGCTTAGCCATCAAATAAAAGTTCCTAACAACTTCACACTCTATATCTGCTATAAATCTATCAAGTTTATTTTCATCAGCATTGAAGAAAAGACTTGACTCAACTTCATCCTTTAGCGAAGTTATCACATTAAAAGCATAGATTGACTCAGTTTTTACTTTACTTTGAAGTACACATAAAGGTGAAATGTCAAATCCAATACAGTTTATTCCTAACAATTGCGTCTCTAATGCAGTAGTGCCACTACCAATAAAAGGATCAAGTACTGTATCACCAGGGGACATTCCAATTATATTCAACAAAGCCCGAATCATTTGAGGATGGAATTTCCCTTTATATGGATAAATCCAATGCGTTAAATACTGATTTACCGATTTTGTTCTGTTTTTACATATAATTTTGTAATAATCTGTGTATATACCATCAATAGACTTAAAATAAGCTAATCTTCTCTTAAGCAAATGAAATTCAACATCACCAATCACTCTAAATTCCCTAAGTCCATTCGTAATCTCAAAATTAACACCAAAGGATTCAAGTTCAAGTTGCGCTAAAGCAAGTTCATAGATAAACTGAACATTATCAAAAAGAGTTAATTTGTGTTTTTCCATTTTTTAATCTCAATAATCTTTTGTTCAACAATTTATTTCTAAAATTCAAGCGAACAACCCAATCCGCCAAATTCTTTTTTTAAATTAAAGTATTGTCCATAAATATCAAAACCGCTGTAAAAATTAACATAAACGAAGATTCCTCTTGAACTCAAGCGTCCAATTTTAAATCCAGCAACAGTATTAAAACCAAGAATTCTATCAATAAACTTCACATCACATGCGAAAATCAAGTTAGATATTTTAAACTCTTTGAAAAGTTCAAATCCCGTTTGAAAATAGAACTTATCAACACTTGATGGTTTAATTCTGAAAACCTGTGAGAATCCGCTATATAGTTTATAAAACTTCTTCGTGAAGACAAAAATTAAATCAAAAAATTCACCTGTAAATGGAAAAGGTTTATGTTCAAGTTCGCCATATTCATCAACGATATGAGCGCTCCTGTGGAGAACTCTAAAGCGACTTGAAAAACTTTCGCTGCGAAAAGATAAATTCCCCCCAAAGAACCCGTCAACTGCCTCAACTCTCAAAATTAAAAACCCATGATTGTTAACAAGAGTATAAGCAAAAAAATCAACCCCAACAGTGAGAGTGAAATTTTCCTTTTTGAATTCAATTAGATCAAGTGAATTTCCAATGTCAACCTTTAAACTATTTCTATTAAAATACTTCATAATCCCGAGCTTCGGTTCATAATAACTTGCTCTTAAAATTTCAAAGTTTAACCCGTTTGATTCAACAATTTTAACCTGAGAATTTAAGACCGAAACGAATATCAAAATTAGAAAAGCATTAAATATCCCTTGCACCTTCAAGACCAAGCAAAAATTCTTTGATTTTAATTCCACCAGTATATCCACCGAGTGAGCCATCCGAAGCGATGACCCGATGACATGGTACTATAATTGGCAATGGATTTGAAGCAAGTGCGTTCCCAACCGCTCTTTGAGAATTTGGTTTGCGAATTCTCTTTGCAAGTGTTGAATATGTCAGAGTTTCTCCATAGGGAATTTTCATCGTCTCGTACCATACTTTCTTTTGAAAATCCGTCCCAATAATATCAAGTTCAAGGTCAAACTTTTTTAATTTTCTCGCCAAATAAAGTTTAATTTGTTCAATTGCTTCTTTGTTTTCTTTCTTGCTTTCAACAATTTCACTTTCCTCAAAATGTTTCTTTATCCATAATTTAAATTCATCAGCTGAGTCAAGCGTCAAGGAAATTTTACATACCCCCTTTTCAGAAGAAGCGATGTAGATAATTCCGATGATAGTTTCAAAAGATGTACAATAAAGCATGTTCCCCCCTCATATTAATTTTCTCAAAATTTCAAAAGCAAGATACGAGGCAAAACCAAGTATAATTATCCCCGATATCCTATGGAAAAACGCGATAGTCTTGGCTCTAAACTCAACGAAGTTATGAATAAATTTCAACAACATATAAAACCAAAGTACAACTCCAAGCCCAACGCCAAAAGCGAAGAAAAAGTTATCAAATGAATTTCCAATTAAGCTTGTTGATTGAACGAACCCCGCCACAGTTATCCAGAAAATTATAAATGTCGGATTTAAAGCATAAAGAACCGCTCCAACAAGAAATGTATTGTGAATATGATGTTTTTTAATAAAGCTCAATTTACCATTGCCGTTGTTAAGAGCAAGTTCACCATTACAAATTTTCTTTGGATGAATAATCAAGTTACGCACTCCAAAGAAAAGAAGAATTAAAAAGGCAAAAGTTTGGACAATTATATTTCCAAGCGAATATTCAACTATTGCTCCCATGCCGAACATCGCAAGGAGACAATAAAAAAATTCCATCGTTGCAGCACCAACACCGGTCCAAAATGCAGGTTTAAATCCATCTCTCATTCCCTTCGTTAGAATCGTAAGGTTTATCGGACCAATCGGCACTGAAATAATGATTCCAAAAACTATGCCAACTAAAAGTGCTATCACAAATTCCAATTAAATTTGTTTTTCGTCATATTAATGCAGCAAATTACAAAATTACTCTATAGCATACAAGTAGCCATCTTTTGAACCAATAAACAAAACTCCGTCAACGATCAAAGGTGAAGCAAATGCACGACTTTTAAGATCAAACGCCGACTCCATCCTTCCCGTTTTGATGCTCAACTTATAAACACCTGAATAAAATGCAGTATTAACACAAGCATAAATAAAATCACCTGCAACGATTGGAGGGCTCCATATTGAAACTTCTTCAAGTCCAATTTTCCAAATAAGTCTTCCAGTGTGGGAAACAATGTAGAAAACTCCATCAGCTGAGCTGAAATAAACAGCCCTTTCATCAGCTGATGGTGTTTGAGTGATCTGTCCTTTGGTTTGAAATTTCCATTTCACCCATCCCGTTTTAGAATCAACAGCATAAAGATTTCCATCGCTGGAGCCAAAGAAAACTATACCTGCGGAAATAACCGGTGAACTATTTATCATTCCGTTCGTCGCAACTATCCAAGCGAGATTCCCGGTTTTAGCGTCAACAGCGTAAAAATTCTTATCAAGTGAGCCGAAATAAATCTTTCCATCATAATAAGCGGGGGATGAATAAATTGCCTTTTGAGCTTGGAATTTCCATATAAGTTTTCCCTCCGATGCTGAAACTGCATAAAGAACTCCCTCTCCAGAACCAAAATAAACAATCTCATCAACGATGATGGGTGAACTCATAAGCCAACCTTCAACTTGAAATCTCCAAACGACTTTTCCAGTTTTAGCGTCAAGACAGTAAAAATTTTTATCATTTGAACCGAAATAAATCCTTCCATCAAAATATGTTGGAGATGTCTCAATTGTGTTTCCCGTATGAAATTTCCATTTTAGTTTCCCTGTTTTAAAATCAACAGCATAAAAATTTCCATCATTTGAACCAAAGAAAACCGTGCCTTGAGCTATAACAGGACTTGAATAAATTGTCCCATTTGTTTTGAATTTCCATCTCAATTTAGCAAGCATTGGTAATTTTTCTCCTTTATAAATTCCGCTATGCCTAACATCATAGCGATACACATGCGATTCCGAGAAAGCATTATAAGATAACCACAAAAGAAGTAAATAAATTAAACCGTTTCTCAATCCTTTAAAGTTATTTTCTCTCATTGCTTCCCATTAATTTTTCACTTCTTGCGACCACGACGGATGCAGATGCATCCCCAGTGATATTTACAACCGTTCTACACATATCAAGAATTCTATCAACACCAAGGATAAGCGCAATTCCTTCGGCTGGGACATGAATTGCCTTCAAGATCATGACGAGCATTATTATGCCAACTCCGGGAACAGGAGCAGTTCCAATTGAAGCAAGGGTTGCAGTTAAGACTATTGTAAGTTGTTGCGTTATATCAAGATTAAATCCATAAACTTGAGCTATAAAAACAGAAGCAACGCCCTGATATAGAGCTGTTCCATCCATATTTATCGTTGCACCAAGCGGTAACACAAAACTTGTTATTTGTTTCGGCACACCGAGATTTCTTTCCGTGCACTCAAAATTAACAGGCAAAGTCGCCGCGCTTGAACTCGTGCTGAAAGCGATTATTTGAGCATCTCTCATTCCTTTGAAAAACTTCAAGGGATTCATCCCACCGAGAAATTTTACTGCAAATGAATAAACACCAAACAAATGAATTGCTAAACCAATTAAAACAGTAACTATATACCACAACAATGTTGATATAATCCCGAAACCAAACTCCGCAACGGTTGCAGAAATCAAAGCAAAAACACCGTATGGAGCTATTTTCATAACAAGGTCGACCATTCTTATCATCGTATCACTTACACCATCAAAAAATTTTATCACAGGCTCAGATTTAGATTTATCAATCATGGTAAGCGTAATTCCGAATATAACAGCAAAGAAAACAATTTGTAACATGTTACCGTTTGCCATTGCGTTTATAGGGTTAGTCGGAACGATATTGACAAAGAAATCAATTATATTGACACCAAGCTCTTGCTGTATTTTTTCAGATACATCTGCCTGATACTCAGAAGCGATCCTATCTCTTACACCTGCCGAGATTTTTTCTCCTGGTTTAATCAAATTTGAAATTAAAAGACCAATAGTAATAGCCAACACCGTGGTCATAACATAATAACCAAGCGTTTTCCCGCCGATTCTTCCAACTTTCCTTATATCTCCCAAACTTGCTGCACCAACAACAAGTGATGCTATTACAAGAGGAATCGCAAGAAAACTCAACAAGCGAACAAACAATGTCCCAATAGGTTTTATTTCAGTCGCAATAGTTTTTACTTTCTGAACATCAACGATTTTTTCAAACTTTATAATTTGCGTTTCACGAAACTCATCAGTCGTTGATTTCTTATAGAAGATTAAAACTGCGTTATCTTTTTCGGATTTTGACAAATCACGGAAAAATTTGATTATCCTCGTTTGATCATCAGAAGAAAATTCCTTTTTTAAATTTGACACAATAAACTCCGCTCTCTCCCAGTTTTCAACAACAACTTTGACCTCTCCCTTTTCTGTTTTTGTGATCACGCTTAATTTTTTAGTGTCAACACTAAAAATAACACCGAAAATTGCTCCAAGAATTAGTGCGATAATTATTCGCGTGTGAACTGGAATCTGTTTTTTAAAAAGCATTATAAAAATTCTTTTTAGTTGAGTTAAATTTTTAAAATTTTTAGCAAACAAAATCAACAGCTTGAAGTATGGAAACACATAGACAATAACTCATCTCCACATCCCTTGGGTGAACCGAATCAGAAGAGATAATAGAAAGTAAATCCGATCTTGTCTTCCGGAACAAAATTAGCAATGATTAATCTTTCTCTAACGCACCTTTAGTATAATATAAAAAAATTCCCCCTCCCTAATCTTTCATAGAGAGGGGGAAATTTCACGAAATTTATCTTATTTTACCATGCAAAAGTTCGTCAACTAATCTATCGGTTTTGTAAATATGCTTTAGCGATTCAATTATCCCACGAACATCAACCGAAACCGCGCGATTCTTTTCATCAACATAGATGAAATCGCCAGGCAAACTTTCTATATTCCCATCAAAGATTAAACCTACGACCTCAAGATCTTTGTTAACAACGGGGCTACCCGAATTCCCACCGATGATATCATTAGTTGAAACAAAGTTAAGAGGTGTGCTTAGATCAAATGAAGGTGGTATATTCTTCCATCTTTCTGGCAATTCCCAATCCTTACGCTCCGTCGTTTTAAATGAATAATGTCTGTCATACATACCGTAGAATGTCGTTATCGGTGGTGCAATCGTTCCATTATATTCATAACTTTTGACGACACCATCAGCTATTCTTAAAGTAAATGTCGCATCTGGTGGAATTGATGTGCCGTAGACATCGAAAATAGCTCTACCAAGGAGTTGAAGCTTGGCTGATTCTTTCGAGCTAATTGAACTATATCTATCCCTTATTTCCTGTGCTTGTTTCCTTGTCTTAACCACGAATGAAATGAATGGATCATTTGATCTCAAAATATCCTCCGGATTTCCATCCAGTAAAGCTGTAACTTTTTCTTTATCAGATAAAATTGTGACCTTAAGTAAATCATCAACTGCTGCCTCTGGTGCTTTTCCTTTTAAAAGCTCATTAAATGGCTGATTCTTGTCCCCAAAAACTGATTTCATGTATTTAAGTTGATAAGTTAGTATCATCTTCTCAAGCTCAGGCTCAATCTCCTGAGGGAAAATTCTCGCTTTTGTTGATTTCAAACGTTCACCTTTGTAAGCATCAGCTCTTTTCTCCTCAGGAAGTCTCATCTGTTCAGCATATTCAACAAGATCATTTGCTATCCTAAAATAAACACTTCTCGCAGCCCCAGTAAAGGTGTATGCTTGAAGTTCTGCAAACAGTTTTCTTTTCTCTACTTGATATTTTTCGATCTCCTTCCACAAGTTTCCATACTTTGATTTAAGTTGTGGGTTGTTCATGATCACATCTTTAAACTTCTTTTCAAAGTCTCGTTTCCTTGCCATAAGATATGGATCGCGCAACCCAGCGAGTCGTCCAGTATATGCTTTCTGCGAGTTTGAGAAACTAAATAAGCGAGTTTGATACTTGATCTTTTTATCAGGATATTTAGCTATAAAATCAGTGTAAATTTTCACAAGATTATCAAGCATTGACAAAGTATATGGATAACTCACATCTCTGAAGAACTCAAGTTGTGAAACTGTAAGCAAGCGATTCGTTCTCCCCGGATTTCCAATGACGAAAACAAGATCCCCTTCCTTGACACCTGTTTTGCTGAATGGGAAGTAGTATTTTGTCTTCAGAGGTTTTCCATCTTTGTAAACTCTGTAAAATGCAACATCAAGGTCATACCTTGGATATGTGAAGTTATCCGGGTCGCCCCCAAAATACGCAACAACTGTTTCAGGAGCATAAACAAGCCGAACATCTGTATATCGCTTATAAACATAAACAGAATATTTCCCACCGTTATAAAATGTCACAACACTTGCTACAATTGAGTCCCCTGGATTTTCAGCCTTAAATTTTTCATAATATCTTTGTTGAACTTCTCTTATCTTTTTGTCCCTGTTAGCAACCTTTTCTTCATCAGTTTTTCCTTCTTCAAATGCCTTTTGAATTTCTGGTGTGACATCCTCAATGTGAATTAATTGATCAACATAATGATTTGGTATTTTTCTTTCTTC
>JBCNVC010000130.1:0-3193 GCA_039630395.1 Candidatus Kryptonium sp.
TCAAACAAACCTTTTTTCCTTTTTCTTGCAGATTTTCTTCCTCTTTTTCTCGCTTCAAACAAATTTTCTACTTCCTCCCCACTTTCTTCCAATTCATCATCTTTTTCATCATACTCTCCATCATCTTCTTCATCATATTCTTCACCATCTTCTCCCTCATACTCTTCATATTCTTCCTCGGTTTCTTCCTCCAAAAGTTCTATAGCTTCTTCAAGAAGAGCTACATCTTTTTCCTCTTCCTCAGGTTCTTCATCCATTTCAAAAAGCTCTTCTAGTTTCTTTCTCTTTTTCCTCCTTTTCGCCTTTGCTTCAAAAAGCGCATCTAATTCTTCTTCAACATCATTTTCGATTCCATCATCCTCTTCAAATAACAATTCTTCTAAAAGTTTTCTTGCTTTCTTTCTTTTTGCTCTTTTCTTCATTTTAGCTTCGAGTAACTCTACAAGATTATCAAGATAATCACCTTCCAAAAGCTCTTCTAGTTTCTTTCTCTTTTTAGACCTCTTTTTTCTCGCTTCCAATAAATCCACTATGTCATCTATTTCTTCTCCGTCACCTTCATAAAGCTCTTCAAACTTCTTTCTCTTTCTTCTCTTTCTTGCCTTTGCCTCAAGTAGAGCTTCCAATTCATCAACTCCTTCCCCAGTCTCTTCATCCTCTTCGAATAACAATTCTTCTAAAAGTTTCTTTGCTTTTCTCTTCTTTGCTCTTTTCTTCATTTTAGCTTCAAGTAAAGCTTCTAGTCCTTCGTCATCAACATCCTCTTCAAAAAGTTCTTCAAGTTTTCTCTTCTTTCTTGCAGATTTTCTTCCTCTCTTTCTTGCTTCATATAGCATTTCCGCATCTTCATAATCTATAACTTCTGATTCATCTTCATCTTCATCATACTCTTCTTCCTCGTCCTCTTCATCTTCTCCCTCAGTATCTTCAGCTTCTTCAAGAAGGAATTCTGCCATTTCTAGAAGTTGTTCTGAATCTTCTTCCTCTTCATATTCTTCTTCGTCTTCTGCCTCTCCCTCATATTCTGGAAGTTCTGCTGAAACCATACCATCTTCCTCAAAGAGTTCTTCAAGTTTTTTCTTTCTTTTCCTGCTTTTTCCTCTTCCTCTTTTAGCCTCAAAAAGAAGTTCCTCATCTGCTTCTATGTCCATTGGATGATCTTCCTCCTTTTCTCCAGATGCTATTTCGTCCTGATCATGATCCAAATCTATATTGAAGTAGTCTTCTGCAGTTTCCACAGCTTCAGTATCTTCGTGTCCCAAAGTGGCGGATTCTGAAACGAGTTCCATGTTGTTGACCACTGCAGATATGTTCTCATCGTACATAAGCTCCTGAAGCTTTTCAAAAGCTTTCTGGTAGATGTCACCTGTTACATACCTTGGGGTTGTAAGGGCTCTGGTGTAAGCCACAGAACCCAGTATGGGCGGTTCATATCTTTTCTCCATCTTTGATTACCTCCTATTCTAAAATTTTTTCAGTATTGTTATAAAGTCAATTTTTCCAAAAAATTAATTTTTTATGTATAAAAATGCCAGGAAAAATTCAGAATATTGCCGGCAGATTTAAAAACTGATGGAAAAGTGGTTTTTGAAAAAATTTTAAAATCGTTATTTGGATCTTTTGCGTTTTCACTTCTGGCAAGATAAAGACCAGCTTCATTTATGTGAGTGTTTTCAAACTCATTTTCTTCCAATCTTAGTGTAACCACAGTTATAAGATATCTGTCATTATTTGTGGAATCTGTAAGAAATATTGTATTGGAATACCTTTTATAAAATCTATTATTTGTAACGGTTTGAAGATTGCTGTCAAAACCCTGGAGTTTATTGTTTAAATCCAAATCGTTTGGAGATGGCAAGATTCTTGTAGTTGGATCAAAGGGATCAAGAAGACCACCATTTCCAAGAGCCCAAAAACCAAGCCTGTAGGAATTACTTTGTTGTGCTATGTTGCTGTTATTGGAATTCAATAGTATGGACATTATAAATTCTCTTCCGGAATACAATATTAAGTTTTCACTTTCCATTATAATATTGTTTTCACCATCGTAAATTTTTAAAACGCCCTTTCTGATCATAATTCACCCCCTTAAATATTTCCTAAAGGATCTTCCTGGAGTAAATCGGAAACTTCTTCAATATCCATAATGTTATGATCTTCTTCTTTAATTATTTCTTCTATGTCGTCATTTTGAGCTACTACTATTTTTTCACCAGTTTTTGTGATCTCTTTTAGTTTCATCGTAAGAGAATCAAAAAGAAATCTTGCAATTCCTCTTGGTCCATTTCTGTTTTTATCTATGTTTATTCCCAATACCATCTGACATTCATCTATCAAATTCAAATTGGAATCTGTTTTATCATCAAAAAGTAGTCCTATAAAATCTGCATGCTGAGCAACTTGTCTACTTTCGTCAATATTTTTCATTGTTGGTATAATATCATAACCGGCAGTGTTAAGCTGTGCTGCAGTAACTATTGGAACATTGAATATTCTTGACATTTTTTTCAGTTCAAGAGTTATCTGTCCAAGTTCATGTCTTTTTTGTTCGTAAGCTTTGGTCGATGTAAGAAGTGAAAGATAATCAATGAATATTATGGAAATTTTTTCTTTTTGTTGTAAGGTTGCTATCCATGATAAAAGATCTGAAGTCGGAAAGTTTGGATGAAAGTATTTTATTATGAACCTTTTATCCGAAAAATGCTTTAAAAGAATATCTTTCATTTTCTGCTTGTCTTTTCTTATATCTTTGTAAGCTTCTCTGTTCCCTGTTACATCATAAACAAGTATTTTAAGTAATCTATTTATAGTTTCTTCAACACTGTTTTCTAAAGTTATGTACAGAACTGCACCATTCTCACTTTCTTTTAAAGCGGCATTGTAAGCAAAGTTTAATAAAAGTGCAGATTTTCCCTGACCAGGTTTTCCAGCAAAAATGTAAATCCTTCCGGGCTCAAATCCGCCATTCAAGAACCTCATATCAAAATTTTTAAAACCTGATGAATATACCCTTTCAGAAGCACCATAAGTTCCCAATCTATCCACAATAAGATTTACCTGATTTTTATCCCTGAAATCCAGAGAAAGAATTGTATCTTCAGGTTCATCTTCTTCTCTTCCCATAAAAGTCACTGCATTTTCGTAAGAATAGTTTATAAAAATGTTTCCAAGTTTCTTCAAGAAAAGATTTATG
>JBCNVC010000131.1:0-3163 GCA_039630395.1 Candidatus Kryptonium sp.
AATATCAAATTTTCAGATGATCTACCGTATAACCCAGTAGGTGTAAAGTAAATAAAAAGAAGACTGACCCATGATAAAAGAGAGCCTACCATTCAAAGATTAAATAATTGAGTATCTATTGGCTCATTAGGGTTTATGTATAAAGTTCCATGAGTTATAAATAATTTGGTCTATTTGACAAATAATTTATTAAAACCCTAAATCCTATCATTATGATGATTTTGATATTAACCCTAAATAAAAAAAATTTTAATAAAACCCTTGACAAAGTTGATTTAATATATTACTTTTTTTAAAAAAATAACACGGAGGGAGCAATGAACAAAGGGTATTATTTAAAAGATAGGAATAGCCGTGTTTCTAAAATTTGGAACATGGTTTTGAAGAGTGGGGTTTTCGTTAAATTAGCTAATGTGGTTTTAACGATCACTGCAACGCCATTGTTTGCTAAAGTGACTCATATTCCTGAGATTGAAATAGTGGGTGAGCGAATTCTTAGGGACAAGGCCGAGGTTTCCATTCAGGCTGAAACTTTACCTGCTTCTGTTCAGGTAATTACTAGTGAAAATTTAGAAAGAACTAACATTAGACACTACACAGATATCTATAGAAAGATCCCTGGTATGAAAGTTATTTATATGGGACAGGGAGAAGTTGGTGATCGTCTAGGGACAAGGGGTTTTTGGAACGGCTTTGCGGTTTTTGTGGATGGTGTGCCACTTAATATGCCTCATCATATGCATTTGCATGGTCTAGCTGATGCTGCCTGGATCTTACCCGAAATGATTGAAAAGATTGAGATAATAAAGGGTCCCTTCTCAGCCCTTTATGGAAATTTTGCTTTAGGTGGTGCTATAAACATTATAACAAAGAAGGAACCTAAAATTTCTACTCTAAGATCAGAATTAGGAAGTTATGGAACAATGCAGGGTGTTGTAGCTTACGGCAACAAAAATGTAAAACCTATGCCCTTTCTGGTTTATGAGGTATTCAAAAGAGATGGCTATAGAGACAATTCCTATTTAACCAGATATAATGCTTTTAACAAGATTACCTTCCCGGTTGGTGACAAAAAACTTTCATTAAGATTAAACTATGTCAAAAGAGAATGGGGAGCCCCTGGTTATCTTTCGAAAGATGATTTAAAGAGAGGTCTGGTTAAGAGAGAAGAAGCTGTTGATAGGACTGACGATGGACATTCTGAATACCTCCATTTTGTTTTGAATTTAGCTCCCAGAGAGGAGAAGGGATTACATGTCACAATTTATGGCGCATATGAAGATTTTGTAAGGGTTGCCACTTTTAGACCAAGTCCTCAAAGAATAGAACATAATAGAAGGAACTTTTATGGTTGGAATTTATTGTATAACTATATGCCTTCTAAGAGCCTCTCTTTCATCTTGGGAACTGATGGAAGGTTTGATGATGGAACCGCAAAAAGGCACAATTCAATAAGAAGAAAAATAACCGCTACCACCCATAGTTGGGATGTAGAGGAGCTCAATTTAGGTCTTTTTACTCAACTTCAATGGAAGCTTATAGAAAAATTAAAACTCATCGGTGGTCTGAGGTATGACTATTTTCACTTTGATGTAAAGAACAGAATAAGATTAGGTAACTCTGGTGATGGTGATACTGATATATTGAGTCCTAAAGTAGGTATAGTTTTTAGCCCATTGAAGAATATCCACTTTTACACAAATTACGGCACGGGCTTTAGATCTCCCTATATGCAAGAAATGTCACCCCATGACAGAGATTACAAGAATTATAATCTCGATCCGGCAAAATTAATGTCTTGGGATATTGGTATAAAAGGTATTCTTTTTGAGAGAGTAGATTTAAATATAAACTTTTATAAAACAAAAATGGAGAGAGAAATAACCCGCATAGGTCCTGATGTAGTTAATCTTGGAGAGAGTGAAAGAGATGGTTATGAGGGAGAGGTCACTTTTTATGTTACAGATAAACTGAGCATATGGTTTAACTATGCCAAAGTCAAAGCAAGAATTGTTAATCCTCCAGCAAATAGGGGGAAGGTAACGAATGTTCCAAAGGAGTATATAAATGCAGGCATTGAATGGACCATGCCTTTAGGTTCTAAGGCTAATTTATCTTTTGATTTTTATACTCAAATTTATGGGAAAACACCTCTTAATTCCAGTGGGACAGTCAACAGAGGAAGCTTTGCCAAATATTATGGAAAGTTAAATCTCAATTATGATAGGTTTACACTATATGGTGGCGTAATATTTCATCCAGAAAAATATAAATCTGAGGGACATTTTCTGGTAAATAACATAGAGGTTATAGACCCCAGGCCAAAATGGGATGTGAATTTAGGCTTAAAGTATAAGTTCTAATATGACAAGCTTAAGAAACTTAACTGGAGGTGGAGTTATGATTGTAAAGAGGCTTATGTTGACCTTGATCTTCTCTTTGGTATTTTATTTAGGAATTCTCCATGCCCACGACCTTTGGTTAGAAGAGAGAGATGGAAAGATCTGTCTATTTCACGGACATGAGGGCCAAGTTGAACCATATGATGTTAATAGAGTTGTCGCTTGGAAAGCCCTATCAGTTGATGGAAAGGATATCAAAGTTAATAAGATAACAGAAAAGGATGGGGTTTGTTTTATGAGGGACCAATCCAAACTTTCTTTACTAAATGTCACTTTTGATAACAAATATTGGGTAAAAACTCAAGAAGGTTGGAAAAACATCGGCAAAAGGGAGGCTCAAAAACAGGGTTTTCAGATTTTAGAATCTGGAAGATCGTTAAAGTTTGCAAAATACTTAAAACAATGGAGTAAGACTATGTCAAATCCCATTGGCACAGAAATTGAGATTGTAGCGCTTAATAATCCCTTTTCAAATAACAAACTAAGAATAAAAGTCCTTCTTCAGGGCAAACCTTTTGCTAATGCTCCAATATATCTCTCTGGAGCTCATGAAGAGAGTGCAAAGACTGACGAGAAAGGTGAAATTGCCTTAGGTCTAAAAAAAGGATTAAATCTAATTAGCACAAAAACCAGAGTTCCTCTTACTGGAGATGAAGATGCAGATAGCAAGTACCTAAGAGCTTCCCTGAGTTTCATTAGAAAATGAAAAAATAAAAATTTATTTAATAGAAACCTTTGTAAAATTAGGTTTAAAAATTTTT
>JBCNVC010000132.1:0-3076 GCA_039630395.1 Candidatus Kryptonium sp.
ATATACCCCCACTTGGAAAGGCGGAGATGCCTTAGATCATACGCTTTGTTTCAATCCCTCACAGGTACGATTCAAACCTGTTATATGATTTAAAGAGGCGAGAATTTATACAACGTTTCAATCCCTCACAGGTACGATTCAAACACATCTGGAGTTGAGCCCAAAGAAATTGCAAGCCAAGTTTCAATCCCTCACAGGTACGATTCAAACGAATAGTATTCTTTACAAAAAAACAGGATTAAAAATTGTTTCAATCCCTCACAGGTACGATTCAAACTCTGAGTTATTGTTGCTTGTACTACAGGGTCTTTTGTTTCAATCCCTCACAGGTACGATTCAAACAAATGTATGCATATTCACGGGCGGAGGCGGATATCATCGTTTCAATCCCTCACAGGTACGATTCAAACCATTATCCTGCCAACAGGCTGAATCGGATTTGAAACGTTTCAATCCCTCACAGGTACGATTCAAACCTTGCTTTGCTTGCTTGACGACGACCGACTGCGTTTTAGTTTCAATCCCTCACAGGTACGATTCAAACAGTATTGCAGGCAATCCAAGCAAGCATTGCAACAATCAGTTTCAATCCCTCACAGGTACGATTCAAACGATTTTGAATAGCAGGCACACAACAGGAAAAGGCACGTTTCAATCCCTCACAGGTACGATTCAAACAAAACTTTGTGCTTGAATTGATTGAAATTGCCCATTGTTTCAATCCCTCACAGGTACGATTCAAACTTATGTCAAAGTCAAATTACAAAATGGTAAAATTTATGTTTCAATCCCTCACAGGTACGATTCAAACCGTTAATACAAATGGAGCAGATATTAAGAATTGATATCAAGTTTCAATCCCTCACAGGTACGATTCAAACAGGCATAGTCAGTTTGATAATTTAGTGAATCCTGTTTATCGTTTCAATCCCTCACAGGTACGATTCAAACGCGGTTATGGCAGACTTCTTCTTGAAGAAATTTTAGCGTTTCAATCCCTCACAGGTTCGATTCAAACATTTTGAAAGAGCGATTGAGATATTACAAAGATACAGGTTTCAATCCCTCACAGGTACGATTCAAACTTTGGTTGAATATCCAAAACTTGTCTTTAGACTTGAGTTTCAATCCCTCACAGGTACGATTCAAACTATCCATATTTAAGAGTGAGAATAAAAGATAAAGTATAGTTTCAATCCCTCACAGGTACGATTCAAACGCAACCTCAACGCCGTTTGTTGATTATTCGCAATTTAAGTTTCAATCCCTCACAGGTACGATTCAAACAAAAATTGAAAGAATTTAAAGTGAGGTTGGAATCTTGTTTCAATCCCTCACAGGTACGATTCAAACATTCCTTTATCAGTGAGATATTCTTTGGGTTATGTTCGTTTCAATCCCTCACAGGTACGATTCAAACGTTTATCGGGTGGTGTTCGTTGGACTCACTCTGGCGTGTTTCAATCCCTCACAGGTACGATTCAAACAAAAGACCAAAGAATTTAAGACTCGGCTTGAATCCAGTTTCAATCCCTCACAGGTTCGATTCAAACTGATTCGGATTTTGGAGGAAACAATGAGAAAAACGTTTCAATCCCTCACAGGTACGATTCAAACCTGTTTCTATTAGGTTGAATGTTTTGCGTGGGAAGATGTTTCAATCCCTCACAGGTACGATTCAAACAAAAATGAGGTTTTGGTAAACATTAAAAACGGGAAGGGTTTCAATCCCTCACAGGTACGATTCAAACTACATTTCCATTCCTCTTGAAAAGAGAAAGAGCTTGTTTCAATCCCTCACAGGTACGATTCAAACTTGGGGCGAGTTGCCCAGTGAAGTAAAAACAAAAGTGTTTCAATCCCTCACAGGTACGATTCAAACAACAAATTATTTGAAAGATGTTGGAACAAGCCCAGATAAGTTTCAATCCCTCACAGGTACGATTCAAACAAATCTCAATTTACTATTTCCTCCAAAATCAAAATTAAAGTTTCAATCCCTCACAGGTACGATTCAAACAAGAAAATAATTGAGGGAGACTTTGAAAAAATTGAAGTTGGTTTCAATCCCTCACAGGTACGATTCAAACTTGCGTTGACTGGGGCGCAAAGAGGGGTAAATCAGAGTTTCAATCCCTCACAGGTACGATTCAAACATATATATATGACCTGAAAAGACGGAAATTCATCGAAGTTTCAATCCCTCACAGGTACGATTCAAACTACATAGCCCCTGATTTGGAGGAATTTTTTGTAAAAACAGTTTCAATCCCTCACAGGTACGATTCAAACTTTTAAAATACTACTACAATTTTTATCTTAAAAACTGTTTCAATCCCTCACAGGTACGATTCAAACTCATTTAACACCTTTTCAAGGTTATTAAACATTTCGGGGTTTCAATCCCTCACAGGTACGATTCAAACTCCATCTATTGCAATTGCGCTTGATAGTGTAACAGCTGGTTTCAATCCCTCACAGGTACGATTCAAACAGAATGGTTTACCCGAGTTATTATGAAAATAAAATTGTTTCAATCCCTCACAGGTACGATTCAAACTCAACAGCCTCCCCAATTTCCAAATTATCACGACAGTTTCAATCCCTCACAGGTACGATTCAAACAAAGAAAAGAGCGGGCATAAGCCCGCCCTCATTGTTTGTTTCAATCCCTCACAGGTACGATTCAAACGACCAAACAAAAAGATTGGAGAAGGTGGTTTTCATCAGGTTTCAATCCCTCACAGGTACGATTCAAACTGGAGGGTAGAGCTTTAACCTCAAAGAGCGAATACGAGTTTCAATCCCTCACAGGTACGATTCAAACTGGCTTATTAATTGTCGGGGCTTCCAACCCGTTTCAATCCCTCACAGGTACGATTCAAACTAAATTGTGAGGTGAATAAAAAGATAAGCGAAATTTAGTTTCAATCCCTCACAGGTACGATTCAAACTTGATATTGGAAAAAAAGTTGGATACATACAGGTTGTTTCAATCCCTCACAGGTACGATTCAAACGTGAGCCGTTTTGATGGCGGGAAAGATAGTAAAAAGGTTTCAATCCCTCACAGGTAC
>JBCNVC010000133.1:0-3050 GCA_039630395.1 Candidatus Kryptonium sp.
GAACCTGTGAGGGATTGAAACACTATTCTCTTAATTTCCTCTAACCTTTCTAATAAAGTTTGAATCGAACCTGTGAGGGATTGAAACGTAGCTTTCTGTAAATTGTTGTGAGCCGTCTCCATTAGTTTGAATCGAACCTGTGAGGGATTGAAACGTTATAGTTTTAACAAATTGATAAGCAAGACTACTAAGTTTGAATCGAACCTGTGAGGGATTGAAACTTGGCTTGCGACCTCAAGTTTTCCAGGAGAATTCAGTTTGAATCGAACCTGTGAGGGATTGAAACTCTTTTCAAGTCATATACATACATGATTGTGTAGTTAGTTTGAATCGAACCTGTGAGGGATTGAAACCACCAACTAATCCATTCTCCTCATACTTTGTAAACGTTTGAATCGAACCTGTGAGGGATTGAAACTTACGAAAAGTATGTGAGAAGAAAGTTAAACGAAACAGTTTGAATCGAACCTGTGAGGGATTGAAACTTCTTAACAGCCAATATGCCTGCGCTCTTAAATTTGAGTTTGAATCGAACCTGTGAGGGATTGAAACCCTTTTTAGGTCGTATATGTATACAATCGCGTAATTAGTTTGAATCGAACCTGTGAGGGATTGAAACATTTCGCCAACCGTCATATTATCTATGCTTTGTAGTTGTTTGAATCGAACCTGTGAGGGATTGAAACGATAAAATTAAAATATCTTCGTATTCTTTCTCGTCAGTTTGAATCGAACCTGTGAGGGATTGAAACTCGAGTTCAAGAAGTATACTTTGCATTCTTTTGACTAGTTTGAATCGAACCTGTGAGGGATTGAAACTCGTGCGCCACGCCCCAAGAAAAAGCCTCTCTTCTAGGTTTGAATCGAACCTGTGAGGGATTGAAACGTAGTTTGACATGGTTTTTACCTTGCTTTTGTTTTGTTTGAATCGAACCTGTGAGGGATTGAAACTTGTCCTGTTCCATTGGAAATTCAAATGCAAATGAAGTTTGAATCGAACCTGTGAGGGATTGAAACGCCCTTGTAAGTGGATTGCCAATTAACTTCCCAAACTGTTTGAATCGAACCTGTGAGGGATTGAAACCTCTATTTTCACTGTCTCAGCAGCGCTTGATACTAAGTTTGAATCGAACCTGTGAGGGATTGAAACAGAGATGATTCATTTTTCTCTACCATCTCTTTTACGAGTTTGAATCGAACCTGTGAGGGATTGAAACGGAGAAGATAGTCGCTGGCTTATAAAAGCCTAAGATTAGTTTGAATCGAACCTGTGAGGGATTGAAACGAAATTCAGAAAAAGTTAAAAATTTAATTTTTCCACCTGGTTTGAATCGAACCTGTGAGGGATTGAAACTTTTTTGTTTTTGATTTTTTCTTGAGAATTTTTCCCAGTTTGAATCGAACCTGTGAGGGATTGAAACAATTTCCTCAATAAATTTTCTCTGCACCAGAGAATATGTTTGAATCGAACCTGTGAGGGATTGAAACTGCAAGCTTTTAACTGCAATACGATTCTTAAAATTTAGTTTGAATCGAACCTGTGAGGGATTGAAACTTCCCGAATGGGGAATTTCAACCCCGCTCGAGAAATGGTTTGAATCGAACCTGTGAGGGATTGAAACTTTTGAATTCCTAATTGATTGATAAAATCGTAAATGAGTTTGAATCGAACCTGTGAGGGATTGAAACTAGTAAGTAAAGACAAACACAATGTCATTTCTGGGTTTGAATCGAACCTGTGAGGGATTGAAACCTACTAAACGAGCCCAGCAAGTATTTGAAAAAACTTCGTGTTTGAATCGAACCTGTGAGGGATTGAAACGAGAAGTTCCTTTCTTTTTTCTATCTCATCCCTTATTTGTTTGAATCGAACCTGTGAGGGATTGAAACGATTTTTCCAAATCGTCAATGATTTTTATTGTCCTATTGTTTGAATCGAACCTGTGAGGGATTGAAACTTTTGTATCATTTCTTTATCTTTTCCTTCTCCATCTTCGTTTGAATCGAACCTGTGAGGGATTGAAACGAATTAATTTTTAATCTGATGAAACGCATTTACACTGGTGTTTGAATCGAACCTGTGAGGGATTGAAACGCGACTCTGTGCACTATATTTGTCATCTCATCTACGGTTTGAATCGAACCTGTGAGGGATTGAAACGGGGGCGAAACGACGAAAGCAGTTTCGCCCCTGTTTTGTTTGAATCGAACCTGTGAGGGATTGAAACTAAGTTAACCGCGCGGCTTAATTACTGTTTAATTACTGTTTGAATCGAACCTGTGAGGGATTGAAACTTTTGTATTAGCATCTTCTTAACGTTTTTCCACCTGTGTTTGAATCGAACCTGTGAGGGATTGAAACGGTCGATTTGATAGACGAAGGGCGAATAAAATTGAAGTTTGAATCGAACCTGTGAGGGATTGAAACTTTCCCAATTTAACTCCTGATATCGTCGTTTCACTGTTTGAATCGTACCTGTGAGGGATTGAAACTGAATTTTTTTCTGTCAATCTCAACAAATCTGCCATTGTTTGAATTGTACCTGTGAGGGATTGAAACAGATTTATTTCCTCCTGGGGATGGTCCCAGGAGAAGGTTTGAATCGTACCCGTGAGGGATTGAAACAAGTTATAGGGTTATTATTCAATCCTCCCTTAATTGTCTGAACCTCATTGTCCTGAAGGAGATCACTTTGGGATAAGAAATTGAAAGAAAGTAGGTAAATTACATGATTCTTTGGCCTTTTGATTTTTTGAATAACACCTATCCATAGAGCCCCCGAATTGAAATCAGCCACTGGATAATTTTAGAACCTTTCTTTGTCAATGTGGAGTGATAATTCGTATGAAAGTACACTAATTTAGGGTCATAAATGTCTACCTCAACTTATAACTTGGTGGGTTGTTGAAAAGGTTGGTGATGAATTGAAAAGAACATTTAAAAACTAAATCTTCATTAACTTAAAACTTTATCATGCTTATAAAATATCATAATGGCGCTCACACAACTTCGCAAGTCTGGTAAGTCATCGGAACTTGATGATTTCATA
>JBCNVC010000134.1:0-3039 GCA_039630395.1 Candidatus Kryptonium sp.
GAATATCATTAAACACCTCTTAATTGGATCAGCAAAAGCTAGAGTAATATCAAGAGATAGTTTTATGATCCAAGAGGAGAGCGTGAAAAAAAATTTCAAAATCATACACCAATCCCCTGAAATTTCATCGAGAGCAATAATTGCCCATAATAGGGTCCCTCTGGAGATAAAAAAGGCCTTTGTCAAAAGTTTTGTCGCCCTTAGCGAAAGGGAGGATCTGCGAGAGGCTTTAACCAAAATTCAGCTCCCTTATCCCGTCCCTGCTGATTATCGGGACTATAAAAAATTAGAGAAGTACGATGTAGAAAAGTATTTACACTGGTAATCCCAAAAGATCTAACTTCGGAGTGTTTTCTTGATAACGAATTTCATAAAGAAGAGATCAAAGAAAATTTCCATACGAACCTTTATTAATATTCTTATTTTATCATCATTGATTTTTTTAAGTTCATTGTTTCTCATATTATTTGATAGAATAACTAAAAGTCAAATGAAAGACATAATCAATAAAGAAATAGAGTTGGTAAAAGAAATAGTAATACCTGCAATCCTGCCACACTTGATAACTGAAAGATATGACATTATAGAAAGATATCTTATTAACATAATCAAAAGTCCAATAATAGATAGAGTTGAGATCATAGACAAAAAAGGTAATGTTCTTTTCAGTATTTCTACTGAAAATAATACTGCAATACCACTATATAAGACAAGTAAATACAACGATACTTTGAAAGAAAGTACAATTGAGTATGAAAATCAACGTATTGAAATTACTTTTCCTATTAAAATCGATGGGATATCAGAGGTGATTGGATGGATCAAATTAAAAGTCAACAAAAATCATCTCCTCCAGATTGAAAAGAGAACTGAAAAAACATATTTCCTTGTTACTATTTTAACTATTATCGTTTTCCTAACCTTAGTGAAATTGGCATTCTCTTACTTTCACAGGAACTTTCAGATCGTTGTGAACTATATTCACAGTTTACCAAATCAAAAGGGATCTAAGCTTGATGTGGATTTCTGTAACCGAGAGCTGGATACGATAAAAAAGGCAGCAGAGGAGATTTCGAGAATACTAAAAGAACAGGAAGATCTTCTATTAAAAGAGAAGATTAAGCTTGAAGATCTTCTTAGCAATCTAAGTGATAGCATTGTCTTCACTGACTCAGATTTAAAGGTTGATTACTTTAATAGTGCCTTTTACGATCTTTTAGAGACCAAGAGGGAGGATGAAATTTTGGGTAAAAAATTACCTGAGATATTTCCACTTCTTGACGAAAAAAAGGAGAATAGCATATGGAATAACATACTTTTACTACTTGACAGCTACTATGACTTATCTCATCCTTTCACTCACGATTTAGCATATTACGTGGTAAATGGCAAGGAGAAGATAATTAGACTAGAAATTATTCCTCTAGTGCGTAATAGATTAATGGGATTTATATTTGTATTCAGGGACATTACGCGGGAAAAGAGAATTGAGGGTGAATTACTTAAGATTCAGAAATTTGAATCTATAGACAAACTTGCTGGCGGAGTGGCTCATGATTTGAAAAATATCCTATCAGCTATTTACAACTATCTTTATCTTTTAAAGTCCAAATCCTCATTAGAGGGGTATAATTCTGAGTTACTTGAGAAAATTAACAATCTTCTCGACAGGGCTTCATCCATCTCCAATCAGCTCCTTGCCCTCTCCAAAGGTGGAGTTCCCATCATGAAAGCCAGTGACTTAGCAAGCCTTATAAAGGAGGTAGCAACTTTTTGTTTTTCAGGATTCCCTGTAAAGTTTCAACTAAACATCAATGCGCCTGTTGATAAACTCTACATTGATCCTATTCAGATCGGGCAAGTTTTTCAAAATCTTTTTATAAACGCTAGAGAAGCCATGCCAGAGGGTGGAGAGGTTACCGTCAATGTCAATCTAAGAAAGTTACATGAAGAGGAGATACCACCACTTCCTCAAGGATTATACGTTGAAATCATGATTCGTGACACAGGAGAGGGCATTGATCCCGAGAATTTACCGCACATTTTCGATCCCTTCTTTACGACTAAGGAAAAAGGATCGGGATTGGGTCTATCGATATCCTTTCAAATTTTGAGGAATCATGGTGGATACATCACAGTTGAATCCGAAAAAGGCAAAGGCACTACTTTTTATGTCTATCTTCCGTACACAGAGGGGATTCCTGAGGTAGATACCATTAAAGATAAAGCATATGCAAGGATAATCAAAAATCTCAAAATTCTTGTAGTTGATGATGAAGAGGATATTGCTGAAGCTCTGAAGATAATTCTCACTGATTTAGGTCATTATGTAGATATCGCCACCAAAGCATCGGAGGCCATAGCCATTTTTCGAGAGAGGTTAGATGAAGGCAGGCCATTTGATCTTATCATAACCGATTACACTATGACCGATTATACAGGAGATCAACTTTTGAAAGAATTGAAAAGTATTTATCCTCATTTCAAAGCGATCTTATCATCAGGTTACATCGGAATACCAGCTATCACAAATTATAAAGAGGTAGGTTTCGATGGAGTTTTGATAAAACCTTATACCGTTGAAACCCTCAATATTACCATAAGTGAGCTTTTTAGTTCCAGAGAATCTTGAGCTTTTACTATCCTGTGTTAAGATTGAAGGCAAATTTTAAAAAGGAGGCGCTCCATGGAGGAAAGAGCAGATCTTCCTAAGCTTGAAAAGAAATTGGAAAAAATGACCATCAAAGAGTTGAGAGATATAGCAACTAAAATACCTGAAATAAGCGGTGTTCATGGTATGAACAAGGAGGAGCTGATTTCAGCTCTAAAAAAGGTCTATGGCATAAAGGAGGAGCCCAGGAGGGTTGGAGCTTCCATTAGAGAGATTAAAGCAAAAGTGAAGAAATTCAAAGCTCTGGCTGAGGAGGCAAAGAAGAACAACGAGCTTAAAAAATACGAAAGATATAGAAAACTTGCCAGTGCTTTTAAAAAGAGAACAAGAAGACTTTCACAACCTTCAAAAGCTTGAAGATGCTCTTT
>JBCNVC010000135.1:0-3038 GCA_039630395.1 Candidatus Kryptonium sp.
ACCGTGGGTTTGAATCGTACCTGTGAGGGATTGAAACGAAGATATAACATCAAAACCACATCTGCATGTTCCTGTTTGAATCGTACCTGTGAGGGATTGAAACGATAGCGTCCGACTTTTTTAAACTTATTCTTATCTAAGTTTGAATCGTACCTGTGAGGGATTGAAACGTTTTAGTTGTGTTTTCCAGAATTTTTGCAAATTTCAGTTTGAATCGTACCTGTGAGGGATTGAAACATACCATTAACAAATTTTCGCATCTTAAAAGAGTATAAGTTTGAATCGTACCTGTGAGGGATTGAAACAAATATATTCAAAAGCATATTTCGTCCCCCGTAACTGTTTGAATCGTACCTGTGAGGGATTGAAACAAAACTTTTGTCCCGATAGACAACTTCAGCCCAATGGGTTTGAATCGTACCTGTGAGGGATTGAAACTATTTTTGGCTTCAATCCTTCAAATTCAATTTCCTGTGTTTGAATCGTACCTGTGAGGGATTGAAACTACCCTTAAATATGGGTAATAGGTATAAAATACAATCAGTTTGAATCGTACCTGTGAGGGATTGAAACAAGCGTAGATTTGAGCAAGGATTCCATTTTTTTACCTTTTGTTTGAATCGTACCTGTGAGGGATTGAAACAGAAGGGCATCTCATATAGAGATGCCCTCGTTATAACGTTTGAATCGTACCTGTGAGGGATTGAAACAGCACAAAGTTTTCAAAGTTTTCCAAGTTCCATTGCATGTTTGAATCGTACCTGTGAGGGATTGAAACGATGATATTACATCGGTGTGGGCTTGCAATATTTCGTGTTTGAATCGTACCTGTGAGGGATTGAAACTACTTTCCAGTTGAGGGATTTTGTAATAAATAGAGTTTGAATCGTACCTGTGAGGGATTGAAACTTAGGGCGTGTGCTTCTTCGTGTGCCACGCCCCAGGGTTTGAATCGTACCTGTGAGGGATTGAAACAAAATGTGTTGAAGTTGTTTTTGAATACGGAAAAACTGTTTGAATCGTACCTGTGAGGGATTGAAACTAAAAATTTTATAGATTCCAAGCAAATCCAGAGTATGTTTGAATCGTACCTGTGAGGGATTGAAACACAAAAAAGGTGGGGGATTTAGATTCTATGAATTCAAGTTTGAATCGAACCTGTGAGGGATTGAAACCAAGCCCTCGGCGTGCTTTTAAAAACTAACTCATCCTCACTAGTTTGAATCGTACCTGTGAGGGATTGAAACATTTTCAACAAATCCTTCATCTTTACCCCCTATTTTGTGTTTGAATCGTACCTGTGAGGGATTGAAACGCCTGGTAAAAATTATACCAGCTGGACGTTAATGGCGTGTTTGAATCGTACCTGTGAGGGATTGAAACTTTACCCGTTCAATGTTGGCGTTCAGTATTTCTTCAAGGTTTGAATCGTACCTGTGAGGGATTGAAACTTTTTCCGTAGATACAAAAAATAATTCTCGCTAATGATAAGTTTGAATCGTACCTGTGAGGGATTGAAACTCTGGATAGTTTGTGGTGCACCATACAATGTATGGCGGTTTGAATCGTACCTGTGAGGGATTGAAACTGTTCCAACTCTTGCCCAATCCTTATCTTTAACTTTGTTTGAATCGTACCTGTGAGGGATTGAAACAAAAATACCTGCGTCTCAAAGCTAGTAAACATTAAATGTTTGAATCGTACCTGTGAGGGATTGAAACATTGTTTGCATAATTTTTTCAACAATCTCCATTGTTGTTTGAATCGTACCTGTGAGGGATTGAAACTTCACAAACATTTTCGCACCAACCAATCCATTTTCTTCAGTTTGAATCGTACCTGTGAGGGATTGAAACATTTTTCCAAAAAGAGGGAATTTTACCACGGGCTTAGTTTGAATCGTACCTGTGAGGGATTGAAACTTTTAAATTCATTTGTTATTTTATACATGGTTTTAACCTGTTTGAATCGTACCTGTGAGGGATTGAAACAATTCTTTAAAAACCACAGATTCAACATCACTCAAAGTTTGAATCGTACCTGTGAGGGATTGAAACGATAAAAACCGAAGAGGTTTTTTATGACAAAGCACATGTTTGAATCGTACCTGTGAGGGATTGAAACATTTGGTCGCTGGTCAGCTGATGTTGAATGGCTTTGTTTGAATCGTACCTGTGAGGGATTGAAACCATTCGTTTCATGGGGACTTGACAAATTAATATAAAAGTTTGAATCGTACCTGTGAGGGATTGAAACTCCACATTTTTTATTGCCAAGCGATTACGAAAGTGTTTGAATCGTACCTGTGAGGGATTGAAACATATAATACAACAACTCTTGCGTATTTTCCACTTTGTTTGAATCGTACCTGTGAGGGATTGAAACGATTTTAATATAAGGAAAAACCGTCCAGATGATTAAAAGTTTGAATCGTACCTGTGAGGGATTGAAACTCGCTGGGGGTGAGCAAGCGTTTTGTAGTATCACTTATGTTTGAATCGTACCTGTGAGGGATTGAAACACGCTATTTAAAATTTTAATACTGCTCTCACCGCGGTGTTTGAATCGTACCTGTGAGGGATTGAAACGTTTTACGATATAAGATATCGTTTACCAAATCAATGTGTTTGAATCGAACCCGTGAGGGATTGAAACAATAACTTTTTTGCCTTTTATCATGTAATCGCCTACGTTTGAATCGAACCTGTGAGGGATTGAAACCTTTAATTAATTTGGGCATAGCGTTGTTCCTCCTTAAGGTTTGAATCGTACCTGTGAGGGATTGAAACAAATTTAAATAAATAACAAAAACTTTTGCATATTTACGTTTGAATCGTACCTGTGAGGGATTGAAACGATTGACCTTTTTCAAGAACTTTACTGAATTTTGTCTTGTTTGAATCGAACCTGTGAGGGATTGAAACCAATACCATTGACAAACTTTCTCATAGAAAACGAATAAGTTTGAATCGTACCTGTGAGGGATTGAAACAAAGCGTATGATCTAAGGCATCTCCGCCTTTCCAAGTGGGGGTATA
>JBCNVC010000136.1:0-3024 GCA_039630395.1 Candidatus Kryptonium sp.
GATTCAAACTACAAATAACAAAGAGGAGGTAGAAGAAGACATCAAGTTTCAATCCCTCACAGGTTCGATTCAAACAATGCAAGATATGTAAAATTCAGAGAATTTGCTAGGTTTCAATCCCTCACAGGTTCGATTCAAACGTTAATGTTGCTGTCTTGTTCTAACAGTTTTCTTGCAGTTTCAATCCCTCACAGGTTCGATTCAAACTTATAGTGATGATGAAGTTGCTCAAGAGTTGAAAATAGTTTCAATCCCTCACAGGTTCGATTCAAACAAAAATTCGGATTTAAAATCAAAAGCATCTCTGATGGTTTCAATCCCTCACAGGTTCGATTCAAACGAAACTTAATGAGTTAAAAGAGCAGCAAAGCAAAGCAGTTTCAATCCCTCACAGGTTCGATTCAAACATGTCAATGTTGCAGTCTATCCAGCAAGCAGTCAAAGCGTTTCAATCCCTCACAGGTTCGATTCAAACAAGACTTGGCGAAACTTAAAAATGCCATTCAAATTATGTTTCAATCCCTCACAGGTTCGATTCAAACATTAAGACAAAATTTGGCAAAATTTTAGAAAATTCAACGTTTCAATCCCTCACAGGTTCGATTCAAACACTTATGATTTACTTGATAGTTTAAGTGAAACAAAAAAGTTTCAATCCCTCACAGGTTCGATTCAAACCCGAGGCGAAGGGAAGAAGGTTCAGGATAGGGGACAAGTTTCAATCCCTCACAGGTTCGATTCAAACAGATTGCAAGAACGAAGGAAAGATTAGTTGAAATAGCAGTTTCAATCCCTCACAGGTTCGATTCAAACTTGGCAGGATAATGAGAATCAAAGAAGGCAAGCAGTTTCAATCCCTCACAGGTTCGATTCAAACACAGCTCGTAAAAGAAATTTTCGAGCGGGTGGATTAGTTTCAATCCCTCACAGGTTCGATTCAAACTTGTGTTTGAAAAGATGGCTTATCCGAAATCATTTGCGTTTCAATCCCTCACAGGTTCGATTCAAACAAAAAAGAAGAGAAATGTTGTTTTTTAATCATATAATTGTTTCAATCCCTCACAGGTACGATTCAAACAGTAAAGAAATTCCCTAATTCAAGAGTAGATATTTACGTTTCAATCCCTCACAGGTACGATTCAAACGAGGTAGTTAATTTGTTTGATAGCATCATCAAATTTGTGTTTCAATCCCTCACAGGTACGATTCAAACTGAATTAATTTTCCCAGCAAAACTTGCAATAGCTGAGTTTCAATCCCTCACAGGTACGATTCAAACAATTTAGATGATATCCAAAAGATTGAAGATGCAATCAGTTTCAATCCCTCACAGGTACGATTCAAACATGAATCAGTGACAAAAATTATACCGCGGGTCAAAATTGTTTCAATCCATCACAGGTTCGATTCAAACGTTTATGACTTAAAAAGGAAAAAATTTGTTGAAAAAAGTGGGTTTCAATCCCTCACAGGTTCGATTCAAACATAAGAAATGGATTATATTTGGCCGTTTATCAAGATGTTTCAATCCCTCACAGGTTCGATTCAAACAATTCAAAACTCGTTTTGAATCTTCACGAAGTAGCGGCGTTTCAATCCCTCACAGGTTCGATTCAAACTATTGATAGGTGGGGAAATCACTTCAAATTACTAGTTCGTTTCAATCCCTCACAGGTTCGATTCAAACAACTGGAAGAAGTGGCCAGTTACATAGCAAATAAAACTGTTTCAATCCCTCACAGGTTCGATTCAAACGCAAAAAAGGCTTCCCGATTAACGGCTATGTCAGCAAGTTTCAATCCCTCACAGGTTCGATTCAAACCTAAGTATGTAAACAGTGGTGCGCAGGCTATTACGATTGTTTCAATCCCTCACAGGTTCGATTCAAACCTGGAATAAGGGCATCGGAGTTAAGGGGGATCAATTTGTTTCAATCCCTCACAGGTTCGATTCAAACAGAAAATAATTTGGTTCAAGACTTGGGAGGATTTCGAGTTTCAATCCCTCACAGGTTCGATTCAAACCAGCCAGGGAAGGATATATCACCTTCTCTGAACTCAGGTTTCAATCCCTCACAGGTTCGATTCAAACATCATCTATCATTTCAGCAACATCGCTTTCAAACGCAGTTTCAATCCCTCACAGGTTCGATTCAAACTGATTTTGAAATTGATAAAGAAAAAAGGGTGTGCGAGTTTCAATCCCTCACAGGTTCGATTCAAACTATTCAAACGGGGGAGACCGTAGTGGTCTTCCTCGAGTTTCAATCCCTCACAGGTTCGATTCAAACATAAATTGATGAGAAAAATTGAAAGAATGTATTACTCGTTTCAATCCCTCACAGGTTCGATTCAAACTTTCCAGTCTTATTCCATTTATAAACCACATCCATAGTTTCAATCCCTCACAGGTTCGATTCAAACTTAATTTGCAAGTGTCAATTTTCAAATCAAATTTTTGTTTCAATCCCTCACAGGTTCGATTCAAACGAGGGTTGAGGGAGGCTATTGTTGGCGATATTTACTTGTTTCAATCCCTCACAGGTTCGATTCAAACTAAGTGAATTGCAAAATAATTTAGAGGTGCAGGTATGGTTTCAATCCCTCACAGGTTCGATTCAAACAAAGATATGATACCAACAAAACTAATTTTTTTGTTAAAGTTTCAATCCCTCACAGGTTCGATTCAAACAAGAATACAAGCAAAACATCACAGCAGTTAGCAATTGTTTCAATCCCTCACAGGTTCGATTCAAACACATTGAAAACCCAGAGTTGTTTAATCAGATAAAAGAGTTTCAATCCCTCACAGGTTCGATTCAAACCTATCAAGATGGAAGATATGAAAAAATACTAGTCCGTTTCAATCCCTCACAGGTTCGATTCAAACGCTTCCAGCTGGAGAGAAAAATAGGTCAGAGATTCTAGTTTCAATCCCTCACAGGTTCGATTCAAACTACAAATAACAAAGAGGAGGTAGAAGAAGACATCAAGTTTCAATCCCTCACAGGTTCGATTCAAACAA
>JBCNVC010000137.1:0-3004 GCA_039630395.1 Candidatus Kryptonium sp.
TCGATTCAAACCATCTACTAAAAAATAGCGAAAGCGGTAAATTTGCAGTTTCAATCCCTCACAGGTTCGATTCAAACTCATATCTATCTACCATTAATTCAGCCTCATATTGCAAGTTTCAATCCCTCACAGGTTCGATTCAAACCAATCAAGATTGCAAGTCGTCGTCAAGTCGTCGTCAGTTTCAATCCCTCACAGGTTCGATTCAAACTTGGAAAAGTTTTAAGTGCCCCAAAAGATGAAGTGCCGTTTCAATCCCTCACAGGTTCGATTCAAACTGTTGTTAGCTCCTATAGAAGTGCTAAATACCATTTGGTTTCAATCCCTCACAGGTTCGATTCAAACATTTCAAGCAACTTAGGACCGCGATTATAAGCAATCGTTTCAATCCCTCACAGGTTCGATTCAAACCTTGTTTTGCTTGCTTTACGACGATTGACAACTTTTGAGTTTCAATCCCTCACAGGTTCGATTCAAACTAAAATGAGAAATCAAAAACAAAAGAAAGGTTAAAAAAGTTTCAATCCCTCACAGGTTCGTTTCAAACTCGTTTATGATTTCAAAAGCAAAAGTGGAAAAATGCAGTTTCAATCCCTCACAGGTTCGATTCAAACGAAAACGGGAAATATGCTCGCGTTATTCTACTTGTCTGTTTCAATCCCTCACAGGTTCGATTCAAACAGATGTTAAAAATTTTAGAAGAAACGATGAGAAAAACGTTTCAATCCCTCACAGGTTCGATTCAAACTTTTTTAATTAAAAACAAAGATGGAGAGTAAGTAAGTTTCAATCCCTCACAGGTTCGATTCAAACACGTTTATCATTCTCCACTCGGCAGGTGGGGAATTGTTTCAATCCCTCACAGGTTCGATTCAAACTTGAAATAAAAAGTGCGTCAAATTATACATTTCAGCGAGGTTTCAATCCCTCACAGGTACGATTCAAACAAAATCCACTTTTATTTGACAAAGTTCAGGATGAACTGTTTCAATCCCTCACAGGTACGATTCAAACCAGTTAAAACTTTTATTTTTTTATCTATCCAGCAATAAGTTTCAATCCCTCACAGGTACGATTCAAACTTAAAGGAAATTTTAAAAAGTAATTGAGGTGCGGAAAGTTTCAATCCCTCACAGGTACGATTCAAACCAATAACGAGTATTGAAATTGTGATTGAAATTGACAGTGTTTCAATCCCTCACAGGTACGATTCAAACTGAAAAGGCGGTTAGGTTAGAAAACAAGGAGCCGAGTTTCAATCCCTCACAGGTACGATTCAAACCGGTATTCTAAAATTATCAATAATTTCTTTGATTTTAAATGTTTCAATCCCTCACAGGTACGATTCAAACAAGCAAATTAAAAACAAATTTTAAGGCGAAATATGGGTTTCAATCCCTCACAGGTACGATTCAAACGACATATTAATTGTCTGGACTGTTTTTCCTTATTGTTTCAATCCCTCACAGGTACGATTCAAACAAATAGAAGAACTGTGTTTTCCTGATTTTGAGACAGAATTGTTTCAATCCCTCACAGGTACGATTCAAACTTATAATCATACCATTATTTGCGTGTATGATTTGAGTTTCAATCCCTCACAGGTACGATTCAAACATTGAAATTGCTCGTTGGAATGGATATGCTATTGAATCGTTTCAATCCCTCACAGGTACGATTCAAACTAGTGAACGACAACAAAAACAAAAACAAGAGGAAATTAGTTTCAATCCCTCACAGGTACGATTCAAACTAGAAACAGTAGAGACAAAATTTGCAAAAATCCTGGAAGTTTCAATCCCTCACAGGTACGATTCAAACAAATGATTAAGTTAAAGGGCGAACCAAAAGGAACACGTTTCAATCCCTCACAGGTACGATTCAAACATATTTATTTTAATAATGCAGTTGTTATGTTATATGACTGTTTCAATCCCTCACAGGTACGATTCAAACGAGAAAAAAACGATGGAGAAAGTAAAAAACAAAATAATGTTTCAATCCCTCACAGGTACGATTCAAACCTATTGACCTTCTGCTTTTTGAAGAAATCCCTCCGTTTCAATCCCTCACAGGTACGATTCAAACCCTAAACTGATGGATAATCACATTGACATTATTAACACGTTTCAATCCCTCACAGGTACGATTCAAACAATTTGGAGTTATTATGTCAAAGTCAAATTACAAAAGTTTCAATCCCTCACAGGTACGATTCAAACAAGGTCCAGCTTAGGCGAGCTTCTTTTTCTTGTTTTGTTTCAATCCCTCACAGGTACGATTCAAACACAGCATTGCAACAATCAAGATTGCAAATCACAAACTCGTTTCAATCCCTCACAGGTACGATTCAAACAAAACAAAAAAGAGGCTTACAATGAAGGCTTATATTAAGTTTCAATCCCTCACAGGTACGATTCAAACTTGCCAAAAGAATTTTACTACATCACTACTGAACAGTTGTTTCAATCCCTCACAGGTACGATTCAAACAAATAAGTGACAGCGTTCTTTTATGTTTTAAATCTAATGTTTCAATCCCTCACAGGTACGATTCAAACAATTTAGCGATAACATCTACCTTTTACAAAACCTTCGTTTCAATCCCTCACAGGTACGATTCAAACACAAAAACAAATGGGGTAATTGCTATGGCAAAATCGTTTCAATCCCTCACAGGTACGATTCAAACAGGATTAAAAAATAATGGGTTTAAAAGGTTAAAATTGTTTCAATCCCTCACAGGTACGATTCAAACATTTTTCAACTCCGCTATCAACTTGTCCCAAAAGCCTGTTTCAATCCCTCACAGGTACGATTCAAACGGAAAGTAAAAGAATTCAAAACTCGCCTTGAATCCAGTTTCAATCCCTCACAGGTACGATTCAAACAAATAATTCAAAAAGTAATTGGAGTAGGGTCGGGTCTGTTTCAATCCCTCACAGGTACGATTCAAACTAATCAAAAAGTAGAATTTTTAGAACATTTCCCAAAGTTTCAATCCC
>JBCNVC010000138.1:0-2996 GCA_039630395.1 Candidatus Kryptonium sp.
TAAACTTGCGCTTGTTAAATCAAAAATAGAAGAAGCAGAGCAAATTGTTGAGCAACTTTATTGGCCGGATCTTTTGGCAATAATGTCATTTTATAAAGAATGGGCAAAATGGGGCGGTGGAGTAAGCAAAAAAGGTGTGCTTGACTACGGAGAATTTCCTGAAGTTAGTGGTGACATACACACGATTTTAAAAACGAACAGATGGAAAGGTGGCGTTGTTCTTGATGGAAATCTAAATGAGGTTCATGAGGTTGATCCAACCGATCCAGAACAGATACAAGAATATGTTGCTTATTCATGGTATGAGTATTCAAAGGGAGATAAAGTTGGATTTCATCCCTGGGATGGAGAGACGAATCCGAAATATAATGGACCAACACCACCATGGGAATTTCTTGAGATGAATAAAAAATATTCATGGATGAAAGCACCGCGCTGGCGTGGGAAGCCGATGGAAGGTGGACCTCTTGCGAGAACTATAATTGCGCTTGCTCATAAAGATGAAGAAGTTAAATTCTATGTTGATGAAGCTCTCAAAAAACTTGGACTTCCATTTGATGCAATGTATTCTACGCTTGGTAGAACCATTGCAAGGGGAATTGAAACCAGAAGGTCTGTGACTATATTGAAAAAACTTTACGATGAGTTGGTCGCGAATATCAAAGCAGGGGACTATCAAACTGCCAATATGGAGAAATGGGATCCCGAAACATGGCCAAAAGGCGAAGTTAAGGGAGTTGGAACTTATGCAGCACCTCGTGGAGCACTTGCACATTGGGTCAAGATCAAAGATGGCAAAATTACAAATTATCAAGCCGTAGTTGCAACAACTTGGAATGGTTCACCGCGAGATGCTATGGGTCAGCGCGGTCCTATGGAAGAAGCTTTAGTTGGCGTGCCGATCGTTGATCCGCATAAGCCGCTTGAAATTTTAAGAGTTATCCACTCGTTTGATCCTTGCCTTGCATGCTCAACACATGTTTTAGATGTGAATGGCAACGAGATAACTAAAGTTGAAATTTTGTAAAAATAAACGAGGTGAAACCATGCGAGCAAATCAAATATATAGAGTTGAATCTGAATGTGTTATAAGATATTATGTTTGGGACGCTGTTGTTAGAGTAAGCCATTGGTTAAATGTTATTGTATTAGGAATTTTGATCTTCACTGGTTTTTACATAAGCACACCTTTTTATAGACCAACTGCTGATGAGCCATTTTCTGCAAGCGTGATGGCAACAATGAAAAATTTGCATTTTCTATCCGCAATTATCTTCACTTTGAATG
Source organism: Candidatus Kryptonium sp. (assembly GCA_039630395.1). Lineage (GTDB taxonomy): Bacteria > Bacteroidota > Ignavibacteria > Kryptoniales > Kryptoniaceae > Kryptonium. The sequence goes on from JBCNVC010000138.1 coordinate 1,288, forward strand.
GATTGTTCCGTGTATATTGGTTCTTCGCTGGTAATACATATCGTCAATGGTTCAGGTTTCATATTTGGAAGGCGGATTTTTGGAAAGAAGCTTGGTGGAAGTTGAAAGAATATGTCACGCTAAGATATACTGATTATGAGCTTCACACTCTTGGGCATAATACGCTTGCAACTTTAGCTTATGTTATTGTTTTCTTAATGGCTTCTATTCAGGGATTGACTGGTTTCGCTATGGCTGGAAAAATTAATCCAGGTGGATTTTTTGATACGCTATTTGGATGGGTTATACCTTTGTTTGGTGGCGAAGCAAATGTCAGAATGATACACAAATTGTTGATGTGGGGAATAATTGCCTTTATGATTCATCATATAAATTTTGTAATTTATCTTGAAGTTTTCCGGGAAAAGGGAATGCTTTCATCAATGATAACCGGGTTGAAAACAAGACCTCTTAGTTGGGAGCCGATTGAAAAACCTTGGGAGAAAAAAGAAAAATGAAAATTTGCGTCCTCGGGCTTGGAAATCCATTACTTGGTGATGATGGTTTTGGGATTGAAGTCGTAAAGAAATTAAAAAATGAAATTGGGGAGTCACCAGATATTGAAATTATTGACGGTGGCTCCCTTGGTATTTATCTTTTACCCTATCTTGAGGATAAAACACATCTTATCGTCGTTGATATAATTAACTTCGGTGGAAAACCGGGGGAAATCGTAAAACTAAAACTTGATGAGATTCCCGCCTTCTTCGGATTAAAAGTATCGGAACATCAGATAACATTTCATGAGGTCATTGCCTTGATGAAACTGCTTGAAGTTAAACCTGTTGAAAGTTTTTTAATAGGTGTCCAACCCAAAAGAAGCGAATGGGGCGAAAAAATTAGTGATGAAGTTGAAAGAGCAATTAACGGAGTAGTAGCCGAGGTTAAAAAACAAATAGAAATATGGAGATGCAATCAAACTTAACAAACGCGTTTTTTCTCCTGAATGAGATTAAACATGCTCTAATTGAGCTTAAGGATAAAGGTGTAACGAAGACTATAAACTTAAGTAATTTCCCTCTTTCTTATGAAGAAGCAAGTTTTCTTGACGAAACACTCGGCAGGGGGAAAATTAAAATCATTTACGAGGGTCCGGAGTTAACAGTTTGGCAGGAGAGCAAATTTGCGGGCGTGTGGTGGGGGGAATATAGAAATTCAAATGGGAAAGTAATTTTACGAACGATTGAAATTACTTCTTATCCCGAACTTGCGAAATCTCAAATTGAAGATATTGAAGATGCCATAAAAGATCTCGACCAAATTCTTTCATGATCTTATCCATCTTCTCTGTAACTTCAATTTAAGTCCAGCAAACTACTTGCAATTGTGCACTTTGATGGATTATCTTAAAAACAAATTTTTAAATTAAACTAAAATAAATCAGGATCAATTCTGTGAAATCAATCAAGATTTTCATCCTCGCCATCTTTATAACTGTGTTAATTCACTCCGCTTTCGCTCAGGTTAAGCTCAACGGATTTTTACAGTATATGTATCGTGCTGATTTGAAAGAAAATAGAATTGAAGGGAATTTCACACCCGGGACAATGAACTTGAAATTTTCTGGTTCTTTGGATAAAAATGTTAAATGGGAAGTCCAATTCGGGATCAAAGAAACCAGCTTTAACGAGTTCTTAAAAGATTATTACATAGAGATAGCTGACTTGTTG
>JBCNVC010000139.1:0-2345 GCA_039630395.1 Candidatus Kryptonium sp.
ACAAGATCAGTGAAGATCTGTAGGATGAGGATGTTTAAACTGCTTTGAAAGACCACTCCTTCGTAAGTTCCCACACTCTGGATGACAAGGATATCGTCTGCTTTTTGGGCTTGAGGGTGTTCTCTGTATAGAGGATAGGGATCATTTATAAAATCTAAATATTCCTGAGATGTCGTATTTAGGACTTTTTTTAATTTATATTTCAAATCCTCGTTCTTTAGTGAATTTATGACTCCGCTGTTAAAGTAAAGGCTTACGGGAAATAGGAGAATGGTTTTGGCCTTGCCAAGATAGGCCCTGAGAGCAAAGGAGCTTAAAGTCTCTGAACAAAAAGCTCCATTGATATCAAATCTGAGCTCTTTTTCGAAGTCTCTGTCAAATCTTGCGATCTGATATATGAGTATCATCATTAGATCTCCGCTGAGCTTAAATTCTCAAAAGCTGTAAGTCCTAAACCCATCGTGGTCTTACCTCCAACTCCAACGAAGGCACCAAAGTTAAAGAGAGTGTAAGCCCAGGTGAGTTCATCTTCGGTTAAGCCTGCACCATGACAAGTGAACTCTCCAAGGAGACAGGTGAGTTTGCCACCAGATGCAAAATGAATTTTCAGAGGTTTGAACCTATGAACTTCAGCTCTCAGCTTATTCTCAAGGCTACTTCTGTGTTGGTGATCAATTTTAATGTCAGAGAAAAAATTCCACTTTCTAACAAGGTTTCCAATGAGACTTTTTAGATCCACGTTAGCTGTGTCCGTACCATTCCTCTTTAAATAGACCGGGGTAAGAAATTTTATCTTAAAGTATGGACTGGGTTTGTCCTTTGGGAAAAAATCGGAAAAAGAGTAATATAAGTAGCCAGATAAGAGCCTTTCATCCAGTGGACTGAGTTTGATTCTGTATGGTCCAAGAAACAGGTGTTCCTTTTTGTCTATGATTTCAAAAAGCCTTGCTAAGAACGGAGAAAAAAGGTTGTCATCAACGAGAGAGACAGTGACTTTTAGCCTTCCTGATCTTGTGATGTGATCAATTAATCTTTCCTCGCTCTTAAAAATAACTGGGCACCACAGGGAGTATGGTCTAAAAACCGAGGGTTTGTGAAGATTATCAGCAACTTCCCTCGGAAGTAACCTGAAAAAAAGTCCATGTAATTGATCTGGAAAAATTCTCCTTCTCTCTTCAGAATCTTTCGGGCTTATTTTGAAGGTTAACACGAAGCTAATTGGCATGATCTATACGAAGAAATACCCAGCCTAAGGTGTAGGATTCATTTTCTGTGATTCTCCTTGTTTTGAGTGTATTTGATCTTGGGTTGGCAACTGATGCTTTAAATGTTTTGTCGAATAAAGCTTTGTCTTCTGTGTAGACAATTTGCATAACTGTGTTGCTTAGAAATCCTTTATGTTGTCCTAACCTTAGAGGAATTAGGATTTTGCTGCTGTTTTTAATTTTATCGATGCTATTAGCTATATTTTGTAATTTACGTAGTATCGTATCTCTACTTGATATATTAACATTTCGCTCCACGAAATCCATATCTATCCTTAGTATTCTCTCATAGAACTCGATAGCCTTGTTTTTAATGAAAGCCCAGTCAATCTTGTCATAGGGAAGCTTATTTCCGGTTAATTCTGATAGTCTCTTTAAGGCCTCAAGATTTACTTTACTGTCTATATATGCCTTTAGTGGCACTCTTGTGTTTGGCTTCAATAATTCACAAGCTATTTCTATATTGCGGGAGGAGTTAATAACCTTTACTTTGTCCACATAGAGGTTTGAGTAGTCTATGGGATCTGAATCTGATATTATTATAGATTTGAAGACATCATACAGAGCATCAGATTGTGTTGATCTGAAAACTTTATTTTCAATTTCTTTAAGACTTTCGTTGAGTCTATCTGCAGCACTTTTTAAGGCTTTTGATCTATCATCTTTTTTATCGATTTTTCTGGCTTTCTCGGTATCAATGACGAATTGATTCAGTGCCTTAAAGAGATCTCTCTTGATTTCATTGTTCCTGCAGAGTAGCCCACAGAGAAAAACTGTCCTCAAGGCGCCCTTAATGGTGCTTCCTGGTATGTATGGACCGTTTAGACCTTTAACAAAGGTCTTTATCTCGCCTATATTCGATTCACATTTGAGTTCTATCGTATATTTTGGATTAAGCTCTACTTTAGCACTACGAAAATACTCTTTGAGACTACCACTATGTCTTTTTATAACAAAATCCTTTAACATAGATAACCGAGTTGAAAGAGCCTCGTCTTTATACGATTTAAACAGATCATCAACAAGATTTGAAAACGGATATATTTTAAGCTTTTTGTCATCAACAATATACTCCATAGG
>JBCNVC010000139.1:2355-2993 GCA_039630395.1 Candidatus Kryptonium sp.
ACACCTCTAAAATTTGATGTTACCCTTTAACATAAAGAGGAAAGGCATAACCATATTGATATATGGTTATCCGTTCACCACCCTTTTTTTCATACTCAATGACCGGAGCCATACCACCATAGAATTTCTTGCCTCCTTCAAGATCACCCTTTTTAATTTCAAGAACAGAACCCTTAGATAAGTAAAGAACTCTTTTCTTTAATATAACTGGTGCCACTCTCTCGTAAAAGTTATCAACTTTACCAGCAAAAATATTAATATCGTATAGACTACTATGGTAGTCAAAGGCAGTGTCAGGAAATGTTGGAGACAGTGTGTAAAATCTGCCTCTCCCATCATTGGAAGTTAGCTGAAGGTATTGCTTAAGTTGAGAGTCTTCTTCGACAGAGGTGAGTTCTACTAAACCGCAACCAGTGCTTCTGTTACCTCCAAGACTTGTGACTTTTAGTGCAGAGATAACTTTGTCAAAGTCAAATGAGTTGTCAACTTGAATTGCGAATATCGTAAAATCGGGATAGGCATAGTATGCTTGATTAAATAACTCTCCTCCCTCTGTCGTGTTGGAAATCCTGTTTATTGTGTTTTGTAATCTAACAAATCTTGTTATACCACGCTTGGGTGGGTTTTTAATCCTGTTT
>JBCNVC010000014.1:0-42213 GCA_039630395.1 Candidatus Kryptonium sp.
AACTCTCAAACGAAATTTTATTTATCTCAATTTGAGTGTAATTTTGGCGATGTCCTTTTGTTACTTTATAACCCTTGCGTCGTTTATTTTTAAAAACAATTATATTTTATACCTTCACATGGTCAAGGATGGTCGCCTCAACAAATGCTCCCGTTATATACGGATTACCAACATAAGTTTTCCCTTCGTCTTGGAGGAGCAAGACAGTTTCAAATTTAACCTTGCTTCCGGGCTCGGCTTCAAGCTTTTGAACGAAAATTTTATCATTCTCTTTTACCTTATACTGATGCCCTCCAATTTTTACAACAGCAAACATCTTCTCCCTGTTTTTGTTTTGAATTAAACGTGCTTAAATTTAGCAAAACCGTTCTAAAAAAACAATTCAGCCGCCTTTGTTTATCAAATATCTCTTTATTAACTTAAATAGAAATTAATCAATCAAAACTGAAACCTTGGAAAATGGGAAAGAACATAGTTGCGATCATAGGAAGACCAAATGTCGGCAAATCAACCCTTTTGAATAGGATAATTGGCGAAAGAGACGCAATTGTTGATCCTAAAAGCGGTGTCACGCGGGATAGACACTACGGTACCGCCGAATGGAACGGGAAAAAATTCACCGTCATAGACACTGGAGGTTATGTCCCAGATTCAGATGATATATTTGAATCAGCCATAAGAGAGCAAGCCCAAATCGCCATCGACGAAGCAGATGTTATCATTTTTTTAGTTGACGCTTTGTCTGGTGTGACCCCAATAGATATTGAAATCGCAAAAATTTTAAGGCAAACGAGGAAAAAAGTAATTCTTGCTGTAAATAAAATTGATAACGAAAAACTTGAAATTCTATCATCCCAGTTTTATGAACTTGGTCTTGGTGACCCGTTTCCAATCTCTGCTATGCACGGTAGAAAAGTCGGTGATTTTCTTGATGAAGTTGTTAAAGATTTTGTAGAATCAAATGAGCAAGAAGAAAACAAAAATCAAATAAAAATTGCAGTAGTTGGACAACCAAATGTAGGAAAGTCATCCTTTGTAAATGCTGTCATAGGTGAAAACAGAATTATTGTAACTGATATCCCTGGAACGACGCGCGATTCTATTGATACTGCTTTTAAATACAATGATTCTGAATTCATACTGATAGATACTGCTGGGCTAAGAAAAAAAAGCAAAATTAAAGAAAGCATAGAATTTTACAGCGCCATAAGAGCTTTGAAAGCAATTGAAAGATGCGATGTCGCAGTTGTCATGCTCGATGCGACTTGTGGGCTTGAAAGACAAGATTTGAGAATTATCGGAGAAGCCGCGGAACTAAAAAAAGGAATTATAATTGCTGTAAATAAATGGGATCTCGTTGAGAAAAATTCAAATACTGCTCTTGAATACGAACATGCCCTTAGAGAAAGACTAAAAGTTTTTGACTATGTCCCGATTATTTTCATTTCTGCAAAGACGAAACAAAGAATTTTCAAAGTTCTCGACCTTGCAAAAATTGTATATGACGAAAGAAATAAAAGGATAAAAACGAGTGAACTTAACAAAGTTTTATTTCCAATCGTTAAAGAAACTCCACCACCAGCTGTTTCTGGCAAAGAAATAAAGATCAAGTATGTTACACAAGTTAAAACTTCCCCACCAGTATTCGCATTTTTCGCAAATTTCCCCGATGATATACCAGAACATTATAAAAGATTTCTTGAACGCAAAATTCGTCAACACTTTGGATTTATAGGTGTGCCACTGACTATCGTCTTCAAAAAGAAATGAACATTTCATTTCTCTTTACTTTCAACTAGCAATGTCACAGGACCATCGTTTATTATTTCAACCATCATCATTGCTTTAATTCCGCCCTAACCCTTTCTTCTCCAATCGCTTGTTTCAAGTATTCAACAAATTTATTATATAAAATTTCTGCTTCTTCGGCTTTTGATGCCTGCGTGAAATCCGGGTCTGTTTCCATACCTCGTATCTCCGTAAAGAGTAAATTGAGATACAACAAGCGCTTCGCCGTTTATGTCCTTGATAGATAAGTTCATCCTCCTATTTTCGTCATCAAAAATTCTTAAATTCGCACATTTGTTCGCAAGATATTTCGCGTCTTCCTCAGTATCTCCATTTTTAACCCCAAGCAAAATCACCATTCCTTTTCCAATTTGACTGTGAATTACTCCATCAATTGTAACGCTTCCGCGAGCTACCCTTTGAACAAGTGCTCTCATGTTTTCTCAACTTTTATTTTTGCAACTCTTTCGATTCCAAGATAATCTTTAAAAACTTCAATTTGCTCATAACCTCTCTCAATAAAAATTTTTTTCACATGCTCAAACTGACCATATGCCATCTCAATAAATATAAATCCAAAATCGCGGATGACCTCTTTTGCAGATTTTGCGATTCTATCATAAAAACTTAAACCATCCACCCCATCAGTAATCGCAATTCTTGGCTCAAAAATTTTTATCTCATCTTGTAACTTTTCAAACTCATCAAGCGAAATATAAGGAGGATTTGATACAACTATGTCAAACTGATCCCTAAACTCGTAAACGAAATTTTCATCAAACAAATCAAACTGAACGAACTTCACATTATTGACTTTATTCAAATTCGCATTCTCCGTTGCTACTTCAATTGCTTCATTACTTACATCAATCCCAACCACATCAACTTTGTCGCCAAGAAACCTCGCTATGCTTATAGCGATATTACCGCTACCCGTTCCTATATCAAGTATTTTAATTTTCTCCCTGTCTTTGAAATTTTTCTTAACAGTTTCAATTGTTCTCTCAACGAGAATTTCGGTTTCAGGTCTCGGTATGAAAACCGCGTTTGTAACCTTAAACTCTAACCCCATAAATTCGGTTTTACCAATGATATATTGAATCGGTTCTTTTTTTAATCTCCTTTTTATCAACTCCCTTAAAATTTCCAGTTCGCTCTTCGTTAACGGTTTATCAAAATTTACATATAGATCAACCCGTTTACACTTAAGGACGTGGCAAAGCAGAAGCTCAACTGTTAATCTCGCCTCATCAATCCCTTTTTGCTTAAAGTAATCCGTTCCCCAGTTTATTATGTCAATTATTCTCCAAGTTCTTGTCCCGATTTCATTCATTTTTAATTTCTTTCAAAAGTTTTAGAATTCTTGTTGTATGTGAACCATCCCAATAGATTTTCCCACATTTTGGACATTGATAAAATTCATCAAATGATTTTGCAGTTTCATCTGGTATAAGATTTATCACGCTTGATTTTTCAACCTCAACGATTTCGGTGTTGCAAATTGAACAGCGCGAAAACAAGTTTGTTTCCGTATCAAGATTTAATTCTTTTACAATCTCGGCTAACTGCTCTCTGAACTTCTCTGATCTCACGATATAAAAATTTTTCACCCCAAGTTCTTCGACGATTCTCTTGCTTCGTGTGATAAATATCCGTCCTTCTTCATCTGCGATTTTTACAAGCTCCTTTGCCGAAAGATTTGGATTATAAATTGTGTCATACCCAATTAGCCTTAACCATCTCGCGAGTTTACCAAGCATTACATCTGCAACGAATTTCATGGATTTAAATTTTTTGTTTTTCAGGTTTAAAAATAAAAAATTAGCAATGGATTTGCAACACGCTGAAAAAAACTTATTTCCGGCAAAAATGCGAAAAACCCACAAAACTGCCGTCGTTATAATTCCGCCTGAGAATGTATGGGCACCCATTCAAAAAATAAGAAAACAATATGACAAACAATTCCGAAGATGGATGCCACATATAACTTTAATTTATCCGTTCAGACCTTTTGAAGAATTTGAGAAAGTTTACACAGAATTTGAAATCGCGTGCAAAGAAATGCAAAGTTTTGAGATTGAACTTGCTGAGTTTAGATTTTTTAAGCACTACGGTGAAAACTACACCATATGGCTTGCACCTGAACCGAAAGATAAAATTGTAAAGTTGCAGGAGAAATTGCAAAGCATAGTTCCTGACTGCGATGATGTGCGAAAATTTGAAGACGGTTTTACACCTCATTTAAGCGTTGGGCAAGTTAAAGGAAAAGAGAACCTTGAAAGATTACTAAAAGAGTTACAAATTGCGTGGGAAAAGTTAGAGTTTGAAGTTAACTCAGTTTTCTTTATTTGGCGCAATGAACCGCCTGATGATGTTTTCAGAGTTTGGAGAGAAGTGAAATTCGGAAATCAAAATTAAGCGAAAGCCCCGACAACATAAAAATCGGGGCTTCTTATTATGCAAACACTTACGCGAGTTCCTTTTTCAATATTCCAAGTTCAATTGAGATTGAGCCGGGACCGAAAACAAGAATTGTAAGCGCACAGGCAAAAAGCGCAAGGTCAAGCTCAGCTCCTGTGCCAGGTTTATCCATCGGAGCGATAAGCCCAACTTTAACCTTGACAAGCAAAGTAGCAACGATCATATTAATTGCAATTAAAAGTCCCGCCCATCTTGAAAAAATTCCAAGTATCAAAACGATGCCACCAACGAATTCAACCAAGGCAACGATGACGGCAAAAATCTCCGGCAAAGGGACACCAAGTCCTGACAAAAACTTAGCAAATCCAGGAACTCCAAAAACAAACAATTTGGGATAACCATGCGCTATAAAAATAACCCCAAGAATTACCCTTATAATTAACAAAGATATATCCGCTACAACTTTGTTTGAAAGCTTCGTTAACATAGAATTTCCCTCCTTTTATTTTGTTTTTCATATATCAGCTGGTTTCTTCTTAACGAGTCGTCCAGTTTGATAATCCTCAATTGCCTGATAAATCTCTGCTTCCGTATTCATCACAAACGGACCCCATCGAACGATTGGTTCATTCAACGGCGTCGCACACCCAAGCAAAACAAATGAACTTTCAACCGCTTTAAATTTAATTAAATTACCAGAATTTAATACAGCAAGCTGATGCCGTCTTACCTCTACTCCATCTGGAAATTTTATTTTTCCTACAGAAACAAGGCAAAATGAATTCATATCCTCTTGAACCTCAAATTCAAAATCACTACCTTCGTTCAATCTGATATCAAGATACAAAACAGGATAATTAGCCCAGCTCTTTTGAATTTTCCCCTCAAAGCTTCCCGAGAGAAGATTGACCTTAATATCTCCATTTCTCAACTCAACTGCTTTAAAATTATGATAAAACGGATCGCTCATTTTTTCTCTTGCCGGTGAATTAAGCCAGAGTTGATAGCCCCATAACAAACCATCTTTCATCAACGGCATTTCAGAATGTATCACTCCACTTCCGGCGTTCATCCATTGTAATCCACCGGGAGATAATCTCCCAACGCTTCCGGTGCTATCTCTATGTTCAAAGTCACCATGCACCATGTAAGTCAATGTTTGGAATCCACGGTGTGGATGTGGAGGAAATCCAGCGATGTAATCATTTGGATCTTCACTCTTGAATTCATCAAGCAAAAGAAATGGATCAAGATAATTTAGATAAGCAGAGCCAATATATCTTCTCAATCTTACACCAGCTCCATCAACAACCTCTATAGCCGGGAAAATTCTAATAACCTCACGATATTTTATTGGTTTTACAAGCATATTGCATCCTTTGGTTATTTTGTAAAATTTTTCAAGTATTCAGCAAATTCTTTGATCGTTTGTTTATTAATGCTAAAGTAGTGATATTGTCCTTCCTTTCGGACATTAACAAGTTCGCCTTCTTGCAAAAATCTCAGGTGATGCGATATCGTCGGCTGTTTCAATCCAATCTTCTCCGTTATCTCTTTACAGCTTATCTCCTTTGATCTTGCTATTAACTCAAAAATTTTACATCTCGTTTCATCTGAAAGTGCTTTTGCGATTTTTGAAATCTTTAATTTCTTCATGTGCTTCCCCAATATACTTTGTGTTTCTAACTAAATTGCCATCTCGCTTCATAGAGAAGTCAACACAAGTAAATCCAATTTTCAAAAGTTTGATAGATATATAGACAAACATCTATATAAAGATAAACAAAAAATCACAACAAGTCAAACTTGAAAGTTTAAGTTTACTTTTCTTCAATCTTCGCTTGCCCGCTTACTTTATAGACAACATAGTTTTTCAAATCTTGATCCGCCTCAAATCCATAACCTTGAAGTACCTCGTTCGGTGAGGTTACTTTTACGAAGGCGTCAGATCTTACTTTGTTTCTTTCGTTGTCCCAGAATAATTTGCTTGTTTCAACCTTTGTTCCCTCGCTTGAAACTGCAACGATATTTCCGTACGCTTCAAGGTTTCTCGTTCTTTCAATTACTCGCCCACTGTCAGCGATAAGATAAGAAGTATGCTTGCCATTTTCATCGTAAAAATCGACCCTGAAACCCTGATTTAAAATTGTTACTTCTTGATCTTGAAAAACCATAATATGCTTTGCTTTCACGATCGCTCTGACCTTACCCGAATCGCTGAAAATTATTGTAGCATCCCATGACTCTTGAGATGGGATCTGCTGATGTGGTAAATGAATTATTGATGGCTTAAGTTTTTCCTCGCAAGACAAAAACAAAAAAGCAAGAAATGGGATTATTAGAAATTTAATTCTCATTGCTCAACTTCGTTATCTGTTTCGGATGAACTTAATCCCGCTTTAACAAGGTCGTGAATGTGAATCATCCCGATCGGCTTTTTCTCATCGTCAATTACCACAAGTTGAGTGATGTTGTAAGTTTCCATTTGTTGAAGTGCGGTCACAGCGAGAGCATCTTTCTTTATCGTTTTCGGATTTTTAGTCATCACATCGCCTGCAGTTAGGGCGAAGACATTTTCCGTTCGCTGAAGCAATCTTCTTAAATCTCCATCTGTAATTATTCCGACGAGTTTTCCATCATCATTAACGACGCAAGTTGCACCAAGTCGTTTTGATGTCATCTCAATGATCGTCTCTCGCATTGGTGTTGATATGTGAACAACCGGAACTTCATTACCTGTAACCATAAGTTCCTCAACTTTTAATAGCAATCTCTTTCCGAGATTTCCACCGGGATGGAAAAACGCAAAATTTTCCTTAGTAAAGTTTCTCTTTTCAAGAAGCGCTATCGCTAAAGCATCCCCCATCGCAAGTGTTGCAGTTGTTGAAGCAGTTGGAGCTAAATTATACGGACAAGCTTCTTCTTTAACACTAACATTCAAAACATAGTCAGAAACCCGCGCAAGTTGAGAATTGAGATTGCCAACCATTGAGATAATTGGCACACCGATTCGCTTAAATATCGGGATTAAACGAAGGACCTCAACCGTGTCTCCACTTTTTGAAATACATATCACAACATCTTCCTTTCTGACTACCCCAAGGTCACCATGAATGGCATCAACAGGATGAAGGTAAAGAGCAGGTGTTCCAGTTGAATTCATAGTCGCAACGATCTTCCTCGCTATGATTCCAGATTTACCAACTCCAGTTATTATCACTCTTCCTTGCGAATTTAAGATCAATTCAACAACTTTCGCGAAATTTTCATCAATTCTTTTCTCAAGTTCAGCAACTGCTGATGCCTCAATTTGTATGACCCTTTTTCCGATCTCAATTACATCTTTTTCAATTACGATTTGCTCTTTTTCCATATATCAAACTTTATTTTTGTTTTTCCTTTTCAAGAAAGAAAACAACCCTTTTTTCTCTTTTACTTCTTCATAAGCTCCAACATCAACCTTTGCAAAAATTTTGCTATAATTTATAAAGGCATTGTTTATATCTGCATCAGAAAACTTGTTTATGTTCTCAAAAATAAGGTTAACATTTAATCCACCTGCTTTATCAATAATTTCTTTCCGCTGTCTTAAAAGCTCATTGAAGAAGTTGGTGACAGGAATTATGTAATTCATTCCAGAATTAATTTCGTGTAGCCAAATTTTTTTATCCGACGGGCTTACAACAAGTATCAAGTTATGCTCAGTTCTTGAAAAAATTTCCACCTCGCGGACGGGTTCCCCAGTGCATGGTGAAACATCGCCAGGATTCCAATAAGCATAGCTCCATCTTCTTATCTCAGATGCATTTTCAGGAATTGTATCTCCAATCAAGTTGACAATATCAACTTGAATTTGATTCCTATGTTCCTTGTGGATTGATATTTGAATTTTTGCACCTCGCATCTCAATTTGACCAAGCGAAATTACAGGCATGAAAAATGTTTCTTCATTCGGTTTATCGTTCGGCTGACCGAGGATTAAATTGTCTGGTTCAAATTTTCCATAACCTATGATCACCATTTTATTTATCATTTCGCGATAAGATCTGTATCCAAGCTTATTTTCAGGCAACATCCAAAGTATCCAATTTTTCTCTCGCTCCGTTAAATCTCTTGGGAACTTTCCATTGATATTCATTTGAAACGAATTTTTAGTTTTCAGTTAAATGTAGCAAGACATTGTAAAAAATCAAAGCGGGCAAAATTTAGACGATTTGACAATAAGAAAGGGATTTAATATATTTTTTGAAAAAACGAAAAAAGTAGAAATAATGATTTTCAAGAAGAGAACGCATACATGCGGAGAATTGCGAGCAAGTGATGTCGGAAAGATTGTTACACTTAATGGCTGGGTTGATAGAAGAAGAGACCTTGGGGGGTTGATTTTCGTTGATTTAAGAGATCGCTACGGAAAAACGCAAATCGTTTTCTCACCTCAACATAGTCCAGAAGCTTATCAAATTGCGAAAGAGTTGAAATCTGAATATGTAATTTCTGTTACAGGTAAAGTTGAACGAAGACCAAAAGGAGCTGAAAATCCACACCTTCCAACGGGAGAAATTGACATACTCGCTGATGAAGTGCAAATCTTGAGCAAATCTGAAACACCACCTTTTTTAATTGAAGACGATATAAATGTTTCTGAAGAACTACGACTAAAATATAGATACCTTGATCTTAGAAGACCTTCAATGCAGGCAAACTTCGTAACAAGACATAAAATGGCTCAAATCGTAAGAAAATACTTTGATGAGAACAATTTTCTTGAGATAGAAACATCTTTTCTCGTAAAAAGCACACCCGAAGGAGCAAGAGATTTTCTCGTTCCAAGCAGGATTCATCCTGGGAAATTTTACGCTCTTCCGCAATCTCCCCAACTCTACAAACAAATTTTGATGGTCGCTGGCTTTGATAGGTATTTTCAAATCGTAAAATGTTTTAGAGATGAAGATTTAAGAGCAGATAGACAACCTGAATTTACCCAAATTGATGTTGAAATGTCATTCGTTACTGAAGAAGATGTTTTTAACATCGTCGAGGGGCTAATGGTGAGATTATTTAAGGAAATTAAAGGAATTGAAATTCAAACTCCATTCCCGAGAATTTCATATTCAGAAGCAATTCAAACCTATGGAACAGATAAACCTGACTTGAGATTTGATTTAAAAATTGTCAATGTGACGGATATCTTCAAAACGACGGAGTTCAAAGTGTTCAGAGAAGCAATAGAAAACGGCGCTGTTATATGCGGTTTAAACCTTCAAAGATGTGGAAACTATTCAAGGAAACAAATTGAAGAACTTTCAACTCTTGCCAAAAGTTTTGGCGCTGGAGGACTTGTGTATTTCAAAGTCGAAAACGGCGAACTTGATTCACCAATTGCAAAATATGTGTCAAAGTTTTCGCTTCAGAAATTGAAAGAAAAAATGAACTCAAAAGATGGCGATTTGATAATCCTCGTCTCCGAGAAACCAGAAAAAATTTATTCAATACTTGGAGATCTTCGCCTTGAACTTGGAAGAAGATTAAACTTAATAAATGAAGAAGATTTTAAACTCGCCTGGATAGTTGACTTCCCATTGCTTGAATGGGATGAAGAAGAAAATCGTTGGGTTTCGGTCCATCATCCATTTACTTCTCCAAAGCTTGAAGATATCCATCTTCTTGATATAGATCCCGGGAAAGTTCGCGCAAGAGCATATGACCTTGTATTAAACGGAAATGAAGTCGCTGGTGGAAGTATAAGAATTCACGACGCAGAACTTCAACAGAAAATTTTTAAACTTCTTGGCATTTCTGAAGATGAGGCAAAGAAAAAGTTCGGTTTTTTAATTGAAGCCTTTAAATACGGACCGCCACCGCATGGAGGAATCGCTTTCGGGTTTGATCGTCTCGTCATGCTTTTCACGGGTATGAAATCAATTCGCGATGTGATCGCATTTCCTAAAACAAGCAGTGCAATCTCACTTATGGATGACGCTCCATCTGAAGTTGATCCTAAACAGCTTGATGAACTTCACATCCAGATAAAAAGGGAAGATTGATGAAAAAATACATCGGGATCCTCGTAAGCCACACACATTGGGATAGAGCTTGGTATTGGCCATTTCAATTTCTCCGGGCGAGATTGATAGAAACAATTGACCAAATTATTGATGTCCTTGAAAAAGATGAAAATTTTAAATGTTTTGTTCTTGATGGTCAAACCGTTGTAATTGAGGATTATCTTGAGGTAAAACCAGAAAACAAGGAAAAGATAAAAAACTTGTCACCAACGGAAGATTGATCATAGGGCCATGGTATGTTTTAATGGATGAATTCCTTGAAAGCCCAGAAGCAATGATAAGAAATCTGCTACTCGGCAGGAAAATTGCAGGTGAGTTTGGACAATTAATGAATGAAGGATACATTCCAGACTCATTTGGACATATTTCAAGCTTACCTAAAATTTTATCTGGATTCGGAATTCGCTCCGTGATTTTTACTCGCGGAATGGGGAAAGAATACGAAAAACTTGGGAATGAATTTTGGTGGGAAGCAAACGACGGTAGCAAAATACTCGCAATTTATCAAAGAAATGGATACTGGAATTGTGCTTGTTTAGGATTTGAATACGAATGGGGCGATTATAGATTTGATCAACCTGACTTTAATCTTGCGCTTGAAAAGGTGAGAAAAGAATTTAATTCTTTGAAAAAAGGCGCTAAGACAAAATATATCCTTTTGAATAATGGAACAGATCACGCTCCAATTCAACCTCAAATTCCAAAAATAATTGAATTCCTAAACCAAAATCTCCCAGATTTTGAAATAATTCAAGGCAGTTTTTCTGATTTTGTTAACTCAATCTTAAAATCAAATCCAAAACTTGAAACATTTAAAGGCGAGTTAAACAAAAATTATCATCATCTCATAGTTCAAAGCGTTTACTCAACGAGAATTTACTTAAAACAGCAAAATTTCATCTGTCAAAATTTGTTGGAAAAATACACCGAACCACTAAGTGCATTTTTGTTTACTCAAACTGGTGAAGATTATTCACCGCTTATTTGGACAGCTTGGAAAACGCTCCTCAAAAATCATCCCCATGATGACATCTGCGGTTGCGGAATTGACGAAATCCATATGGATATGGAGGATAGATTTAGGCAAGTAAAACAATTAGCACAATTTATAATTGAAGAAATAGCTTGCAAAATTTCATCAATGATCAACACTGAGGAATGTCCAGGGTTAATTTTCGTTTATAATCCGCTCAACTTTGAACGAAAAGAACTGATAAAAGCACAAGTTTTCATTGATGATGAAAACTTGATGGATGGTTTTATTTTGAAAGATGACATGGGAAACGAAATTGACTTCAATCTTATATCAAAAGGCAAAGAATTTAAAATGGGGGTACTAAAAGGTGGATTAAAAAATGTCCTTGAAGTTGAATTTTTATCTGCCCTCCCACCAGCTGGATATAAAGTTTTTCAACTGATACCTGCGAAAAATAAAAACAGAAAACATAAATCTTCAAATTTGAAAACCAACGAAAGGAAAATTGAAAATGAGTTCTTTATAGTCACAGTTAATGACGACGGAACCTTAAAAATCAAAGACAAAAGAAGCGGGATAACTTACAATGCTCTTAATCTCTTCGAAGACGATGAAGATGCAGGAGACGAATACACTTACTCTCACTCCGAAAACAGCCAGAAAATCACAAGCACAGACTTCAAACCAAAAGTTTCACTTGTTGAAGATACGCCTTTTAAAGCAACAATAATGATAGAATACAATTTGAAACTTCCCAAATCTTTAGATCCTGACCTCAAATCAAGAAGCAGTGAAAAAACGATTTGCAATCTTAAAACTTTTATAACTTTATATGAGAGCATTGAGAGAATTGATATAAGAACGGAATTTGAAAATAACGCACGAGATCACAGATTAAGAGTTTTGTTTCCGACGGGAATCAAATCTAAAACTCACTTTGTTGATGCACATTTTGAAATCCTTGAAAGATTAAATCCATATCTTGACTCCGAAGAATTAAACAATAATGAAAAACCCTATACAACAAGACATCAAAACACTTTCATCTGCCTACATAATGGTAAAAATGGACTTATGATCGCAAATCGTGGTTTGCCCGAATATGAAGTTTTAGAATCCGCAAAAGGCGACATAATAGCATTAACACTTTTGAGATCGGTTGGTTATCTTTCAAGGAAAAGTTTGCACCGAAATCAACAAGCAGGACCACAAATTCAAACGCCAGATGCCCAATGTTTAGGCAAGCATGTTTTTGAATATTCAATTATCCCTATCGCTGGTGATCTCTTTAAATCAAACGAATATCTTAAAGCCTTTTCGTTTGCTTATCCCCCTCTCTCGGTTTTTAAAACGGAATCGTATCCCTATAAAAAAACCTTACCACCTGCTCTAAGTTTAATTGAAACGAATTCAAAAAATATGATTTTAAGCTCAATTAAAATTGCCGAGGATAAACAAGGGATCGTCGTTAGATTTTACAATGTAGGAAGCGCCACTGAAAAATTTAAATTAAGAACTTATCGCGGTTTCAAAATTTACAAAGCGGACTTGAAAGAAGATAAAATCAAAGAGATAAAAAACAAAGGCGATAAGATATCGTTAACCGCTCGAAAGGGCGAAGTTTTAACTTTATATTTTGCTATTTAACCAAAACCATCTTTATGCTCTTGTTGAAAGTTCCAGCGACAAGTCGACAGAAATAAACTCCCGAGGTCACGATTTGCCCATTGTCATCTTTGCCATCCCATACGACTTTATGTTTTCCAGCGCCTTTTAAACCTTCAACAAGGGTTTTTACCTCCTGTCCGAGCAAATTGTAAACTTTCAAACTTATCCACGAATCAAATGGCACATCAAACTCAATAGTTGTTTCTATGTTAAATGGATTTGGATAGTTTTGATAGAGATCAAATTTTCTGGGAATTTCTTCAGCTCCAGCGACTAAAACTGGGATAGTTGCAACTTCGTTCGATGGATCGCTTTCGTTGTGAAGTTTGTCAAACGCCGTCACAACAAAATAATAAGCTTTATTCGGGTCGCTAACTTGAACTGAATAACTTATTCTATTCCCAGAAACAACTGTGACAAGATTTTTTATATCCGAGATATCAACCGGTGAGGTTTCAGATCTGTAAATTGCATAATATCTAACTGTGTCATTGTCAGCCGGAGGATCAGGATTGCTCCATATAAGCTCAAAAGTTCTATCAGAAATTCTCCTTGCAATTAAATTCAAAGGTGGGTTAGGTCTTATGTTATCAATCCAGGGCATCGGTGGAATAAAAGCATAATACTTATATCTTGAATTCCGCAAACTATCAATCAATCCTTTCAAAAGCAATGATTTATATCTAAAAAATGTATTTCCTTCAACTCCAACTGCTCTTGAAGTATCTATTTGCGCAAGTATTTCCGAAGCAGACCAATTTCCAGAGCCAGAATCCATCCTATAAGCTGCTGACCCAGCGTAGATATGACGCCCGTAACTGTTATTCTTCCAATCTCTAACAAGAACATTGAACTTCGGATTAGTCGCTATGTCCCAGTAGATCTGCGGTGAATGATAATCATGTTTCCCTTCCATCAGCCATCTTCGGGAATCTTGATAAATTGAACAATATGCTTGCCATCCCGTTGCAACAGGTATCCCAGTTTGACAAGAACCACAATCTTGACTATAAACATAGACTCCATTTGAATCACATATATTTCTATAAATTCCGATCGGTGCTGACCCAACCTTAACCCAAGGTTTTATTCGTTTTATGCTGTCGTAAGCTGCTCTGACGAATTTATTTATATTTTCCCTTCTCCAGTCATCTTTATTTGGATATTCCGTTGCATAAGGTGCGTAAGTGCTACTGTCGGGATAATCTGGATTTGGATATCTTATGAAATCAAAGTGAATTCCATCTATATCATAATTTCGGACTAACTCCATAAGGACATTTAATAGATAGTTTCTTACCTCCGGTTTTCCCATGTCCATCCACCATTCGTTATTCGGTCTGTAATACTTCGCATAATCAGGATGACGCAAAACCACATGAGGTGGATTTGTCGTTGGCGGAAGAGTTGAATCATCTTTAACTTTCACAACATTCCACCATGCGTGGAATTCCATCCCTCTTTTGTGGGTTTCCTCAATTGCAAATTTTAATGGATCATATCCTGGATTACGACCAAGTGTTCCTGTCAGAGATGTTGCCCATGGTTCATACTGGCTTGGATAAATTAAATCACCGCGAGCGCGGACTTGCATTACAACTATATTGAAATTTGCGGATTTTAAATTGTCAAGGATTTGAATCAATTCGTTCTTTTGCTGTTGAATCCCGCTTGAGCTTGTTGCTTTTGCAGTTGGCCAATCAAGTCCATAAACTGTCGTAAGCCATACTGCACGTGCCTCTCGCTTCGGGTAAACTTGAGCAAAAAGGGTTGCACTTGTAAAGATGAAAAGTAAAATGATAGGTACTTTTCTCATATCGCAAATTTTTTAATTTTTGGATCAAATAAAAAATCAATCGCTCTTTCTATCTCATCAAATGAAACATCTTCACAAAATCGCATCTTTCCGATCTTGATCGGCAAATACATTTTCAATCTCTGTCCAGAAAAAATTTTCTTGTCATATCCAATATGTTTCAAAATCACATCTTTTCCAAGAAATTTTTTGGGAAAAGCTATGCCAGTGTTAAAAACTACCTTATTTATTCTCATGAAATCACCTTCGCTTAAAATCCCCCTTTTAAATGCGATGAAACTTTCAGCTACCATCCCGAGCATGACTGCTTCACCGTGCTTTAATCTTTTGTAGTTCAATCCCGCTTCTATTCCATGCCCAATCGTATGACCAAAATTTAAAATCATTCTTAATTTTCTCTCTTTTTCATCTCTTTGAACAACTGAAGATTTAATAACGATTGACTTAAAGACGACATCTTCAATGATTTCAAGATCGAGGTTCAAAATTTCTTCAAAATTTGTCTCAACTATTTCAAAAATTTTCGCATCTGCTATCACTCCGTATTTCACGATCTCCCCAAAACCGCTGATAAATTCACGCTTTGGCAAAGTTTTTAAAAAATTTACATCTGAAAAGACAAAAACAGGATGATAAAACGCACCTATGAGATTTTTCCCAAGTTTATGATTTATTCCAACTTTTCCCCCAATTGAGCTATCCACCATAGCAAGAAGAGTGGTTGGAAACTGAATCAAATTAACACCACGAAGATAAATCGCAGATGCGAACCCAGCTAAATCACCAACGACCCCGCCACCAAAAGCAACTATCGTCTCATCCCGACGCAACTTCATTTGAATTAATTGAGTTAAAACCTGCGAAAGCACACCCAAACTTTTGCTCCTTTCCCCTGCCCTAACAACCACCACATCAGGACTAAATCCATATTTCTTCAAGATTCCTACGAATTCGTCAATATATAATTTCGCAACAATTTCATCAGTTACTATGGCAATGTGTGACTTAATCCCATGTCTTTTGCAAATTTCGGGGAATTTATTTAGAACTTCTCTTCCAACATAAACGGGATATTTTGCGCTTTTCAAGCTTAAAATAACCTTACGCAATCTTTCCCTCAATCTTTTTTAAAATTTCTTCAACAGTTTCGTCAATATCTTTGTCATCTGTTGATATTACGAAGTCAGCCTGCAAGTAAAAAGGTTCTCTTATTTTGAGAAGGGACAGAATCATTTGAAAAAGCATATTTTCAGGTGGGATCTTTCCATCTGGACCAAGCAAAAGTGGTCTATCGGTTTTATATTTTACCCTCTGAAGCAAAACCTCGGGTCTTGCTTTAAGGTAGATTAAAATGCCAGATTCTTTGACAAGATATAGATTATCCGCAAAGGTTATTGTTCCACCGCCAAGTGCGACGACGAATTTTGAAAGCTTTAAAACTGTCTCAATCAAAACTTTTCGCTCAATGTTTCTGAAATAAATTTCACCTTTTTCCTGAAATATGTCAACTATTTTTTTGCCCTCAATGTTTTCTATCAGTTCATCAACATCAAGAAAATCATATCCAATTTTTTCTGCCAACAGCGGTCCAATTGTGCTTTTACCGCTTGCCATGAAACCAGTCAAAAAAACGAGCGACTTTCTCATAAATCAGGTGTTGATTTCTTTATCCTGTAAATTGACACAATTGACCTTGAATCTCTATAATTAACTTCCTTTTTTGAAATAATATCGTAACTGAAATCTTGCTTGCTTAACATGTCAAAAAATTCAAATGCGAAAGCTCTATTTGGATCCGAAAGATAACACACTGACTCATTAGTCATCGTGATTTTTAAAATTTGAATTAAATTCGAAAACAAGTTACGCTCATAAATTATATCTGCTCCAATTACGAAGTCAAATTTTTCAAAGATTGTCGGATGACGCCAATCAAGATAAAGAAACCTTGCGTTTTCTTCGCTTCCGATGTTTCTTATGTAATTTCTTCTTGCGTATTGCAAAGCCATCATCTCATAATCCGTTGCGGTGATAATAGCTTTTTTGAGACCAAGCGCAACGCTTGTAAGCCCAAGCCCACAACCAAGATCAAGAACTTTTTTACCAGCAAACTCATCACTCTCAAGTATGAACTCAGCAAGAGCAATCGCAGAAGGCCAGACCTCGATCCAAAACGGAATTTTATCATTAGCTGAATATCTCTCTATGATATCGTCAATCGTTTTGGCATGATCTTTGGCGTCAACAGGTGATTCAATAAAAATTTTCCTATTTGAAATCTCAAATACTAACATAGAATTTTACTTCGCAAGCAAAATTTCCCTTAGATATTTTACAGGTGGTGAACCGTGCGAAAGCAAACTTTCGTTGAACTCTTTTATCTTGAAAGCTTCGCCCTTCAATTTCATATATTCATCTCTCAAAGCCATTATCTCTTGAAATCCTGTGAAATAGCTTGAAAGTTGAGCGGATGTAAGGCAAGCCCTCCTCCATTTTCCTTCAGCCTCAGCTCTTTCTTGAAATCCCTCCCTCATCATTAAATCAAGCGCCTCTTCTTGTGTCATATTTCCAGCGTGAATCTTATGATCAAGAATTGAGTTGATTATAACTCTTAAATACCACTTTAAGTGGATCAATTTCATTTTTGGATCGTTATTCAAAATCCCATTTTCAATCATTAATCTTTCTGCGTATACAGCCCAACCTTCAACCATCGTCCCGCTCCAGAAGACGCTTCTAACCAACGAAGGACAACGATTTGAATAATAAAGTTGGACATAATGCCCTGGGATCGCTTCGTGAATGCTTAGCTCAAGAAGCGAATAATAATTATATTCCCGAAGGTATGACTCAACTTGCTCAGGCGTCCAATCCTCTGGAATTGGAGAAACATTGTAAAATGTTTTCATATTTTTCTCGAGAGGACCCGGCGCTTCAAGCGAAGCAATTGCAACACCGCGCTGATATTCAGGAGTTTCGCGGACGACAAGAGGTTTACTTTCATCAAGCGTTAAAAGATCTTTCTCTTTCACGAACTGAGTTAAATAATTTATATCTGATTTTATCCTATCCATTATCTCCGACGGCTTGGGATGTTCAAGCACAATCTTGTCAAGCACTGCTTTTATGACCGATAATTTATCCTTTCCTCTCGGTTCTTTCCCATAGTAATACTTATAAAGTGGCAATGCAATTTGATACATTTCATCATGAGCTTTGCTTTTCTCTTTTTCCGCAAGCGCAAGAATCTCGTCTGGGCTTAAACTTGATTTCAAATAGTATTTCATTTTTTTGTAATAAAGCTCTCTGCCGAGCCGAAAGTCACGATTTGACTTCGTTTTCAACTCATTCTCAAGCCATTTCCCATAGTCTTCAAGAGAAGCAACTCCAGAATCAACTGCTTTTTTTAACTCTGCCCTGAGCTCTTCGCTTATATTCAAGGTGTCCGCAAATTTAATTAAATCATTTTTCAAAATGTTTATATTGCCTTTGTTTTGTCTTATTGCGGTTTCTATATGAATCTGAGGAGCGTTCTTTAGATTTCTTTTTGCTTGTTCAATGAAATTTGGTATCTGTTTGGCTCTCTCAATCGCATTTTTCAATCTCTCCTGCGCAGGTGCAAAATCCTGCGTTACCAAGTACATCAAACCATCACCAATCACAGAGTTATAAATCAACGGATTCCATTCATGTTCTCTTAACTCCTCAAGATTAAAAATCCTCTCATCAATTTCCTCAATCAAGATCCGACAATCAATGCTGTTGTCCAGCGAAAGCTTGTTCAAATCAAATTCAGAAAACTTTTTCTTATAAGTTTTCAACCATTCAAGTTTTTCTTTGAGGTTCTTCTCGGAAAAATCGTCAAGCAAATGATCATATTTATGATATCCAATCCATGTCGCTGAAACAGGATGATATTTGAAATACTCATCCATAAACTTATTGACAAGTTCGGTGAACCTTTCATCTTCCGATTTTCTTGCGCAACTAAGGAAAATCAAGAGCATAGCGAAAGTTAGAATTGTTTTTAACTTCATTTTACAACTCCGATTTTGTTTTAAATTTTCTAAACAATGTAAAAACGAAGGCAGTGAAAACAACGAAAACCGAGATGTAGATTATGATATCTCCATGCCTGGTATAAAAAGTCTTTTCGTCGTTTAATTTTACGATGCTTGCGATTTGTGTTTTTTCGTGAAATCGCGTTTTAATTTGAACCCTGCCGTAGGGATCTATGAAACCGGAGATCCCGCCATTTGCACATCTTACGATGCTTCTTCTGTTTTCAACCGCCCGCAGAATTGAATATTGAAAATGCTGATACGGTCCAGATGTATTTCCATACCAACTATCGTTTGTGATTACAACTAAAAACTGTGCCCCTCTTTTTACGAATTCACGGATAAGAGATGGATAAATTGACTCATAACAAACTACACCTGAAAATTTGACAATTTCACCGTTTTTTCTCTCCATCTCAAAAACAGTTGTATCTTTACCTTTCGCCCAGTTGCTTATTCCAACTCCCCATTGCAACGGTTCAATTAAAAAGTGAAATGTATCTGCATACGGCAATCGCTCCCCAAATGGAACAAGTATCATCTTCGCATATTTTTGAATTCTATCAGACTTCGGAAGAAACAAACCCATTGAATTAAACGCATCATATCTTTGCCCTGTCTCTTTTATCAAATGACTGCTCGGTGGCGCCTGTGATGGATCATCGTAAAATTTCGCATCAGGAAAACCTGTTAAGATTGCAACATTTAAACTATCAATTTGATTTTTAAACCAGTTGAAATAATAACGATATGGCGAAAGAAGAAAGTAATATGTTATCGCTGTCTCAGGATAAACGACAAGTTCAACATCTGGATGTTCATTGATTATACTCTTCGTCATCCCCATATAAAGTTCAAGCTGTTCAGCAAGCGTCCCTTCCCACTTAAGCCAAGGGTTTATGTCAGGTTGAATTAAACCAACCTTCATTTCTTTAAACGAAACATCTTCTGATCTTTCCAAAACATAAAGACCATAAAAATCTGGAGCTATATAAATCAAAACACCAGCGAAGAAATATCTTAAAGCCGTCTTTGAGAGAAAACTTTTCTGTTTTAAAATTTCTTTGATGCCAAGATAAAACAAAACATTCACAACAAGTATCAAAAACGAAAGCCCATAAACGCCTGTAAATTCAATGAATTGAATCTTTTCAAGATAATATGTCTGCGTGTTTCCGAGCGTAAGCCAAGGGAAGGCAAGTTCAGTCGTGGAACGAAAATATTCAAAAAGAGCATATGCGAATGGAAAAACGATAAGGTGAAATTTTCCACCCAAATTTTTCTTCACAAACATATAAAACCAAACTGGCAAAAAGAAAAGAACAGGATGAACTAAAATTAAAAGCACGCACCCAACCATTAAAAATGGATCTGCTTCCTTTGACCATCCACCGACCCAATAAAGAGTGAAAAGATTAAAAAAGAAAAATGCAAGATAAGAATAGCGAAAAAGTTGCTTGTAGTTTTCAACTTTGTCAACCAAAAACAAAAGCGGGACAAATCCAACGGTTGCAAAAAATCCCGTCGTCAACGGTGGGAACGAAAGCGATAACAAAACTCCTGATGCAAACGAAAGCAAAAATTTTTCGTTAAAAATTTTCCTTTTCAACATTTCTCCAAATTTTGTTTTTCACATAAAACCAAGAGTAAAAAACCACAAATCCCACAACTACACCAAGCACCATCCCAAAGATGACATCCGCTGGATAGTGAACCCCAACATAAATCCTTGAAAACGAAACAACGAAAGCAAAAGAGAAAAGATAAATCGCTAATTTTTTATAAAATTTTGAAATAACCGCTGCAACAGCGAAACTATTCGTTGCATGACTTGACGGAAAAGATAAACCGCTACCACATCCAACAAGCAACCTCACATTTTCAAGCTCATGACAAGGTCTTATTCTACCAACCATCGGTTTTATGACATGACTACTTAATTGATCAGCAATTGCAACCGCAGGTATTAGAAGAAGAGCGAGAATTCTTCCCGTCCTCCCGCCGAAGATAACAAGCCCAAGCCAAATTAAACCTAAAAAGATTCTTAAGTTCATGTCCTTGGTGATAAAAGGCATAAGGACATCAAAAATTGGATTGGCGATCCCACGATTTAAAAAGTAAAAAAGCGATTTGTCAATTTGTAAAAGCTCTTGAATCAAGATTTTCCTTTTTTACTTTTTAATACGCTCCTCAAAATAAAAATCAGGATCACAAAAGTGATAATTGCTGTTACAACTTTACTATACTCAGAAATCACATTTGCAATAAGATGCCAGTTCTCACCGAGAGTTTTCCCAGCAGTTACAAGGATTAAATACCAGAGCGACGCGCTAACAAGTGAAAGCAAAATTGATTTTTTTAAATCATATTCTCCAAGCCCAGCAAAGAACGCAACGAAAGCCCTCGTCCCAGCAAGAAATCTATTTATAACGATGAGAAAATATCCATATTTTGCAAATAACATCTCAACACTTTTTACGCTCTCTGGCTTTATAAACTTGATCTTCCCCTTTTCAATTATTTCATCCCCGAATTTATCACCGATGAAATACATAGTCGCAAAGCCAAGCGTACTACCTAAAACCGCTGAGATTAGCGTAAGAGAAAAATCTGTCTTGCCAAGTCCCACAAGAGACGCACAAAATACAACGACGACATCGCTCGGCGATGGAGGAAAAATGTTTTCAATATACGCAAAGAAGAAAATTACAAGGTAGATCCAAAGGTTATCAATGCTTAAAATAAAGTCAAGTATTTGCTTCGTTTCCATCATTTGTTTCTTTTGATTTTACCAAGACGACAGCAAAACAAGCAATTGCTTCACCTTTGCCGGTTGCGTCAAATTTTTCGTTCCTTTTCGGCTTTATTGAAATTTTGTCGGAAGAAATTTTAAGAATTGAACTTAACTTCTCCCTGATACTTGGCACAAACGGAGAAAGCTTAACTTCTTCAAGTATCACAGTTGAGTCAATGTTTACTATTTCAAAACCTTTTTCATCCAATATCTTTTTTATCTCTTTGAGGAAAATTTCGCTTCTTGCGTCTTTGTATTTTTCATCCGTATCCGGAAAAAGCACGCCTATGTTTTCAAAACCAAGAGCTCCAAGAATCGCATCACATATCGCATGGATCAATACATCTCCATCTGAATGTCCAAGTGAGCCTTTTTCAGATGGAATTTCAATTCCGCCGATGAAAAGTTTCCGCCCTTCAACAAGTGGATGTATGTCATAGCCGATCCCAATTTTCAACTCAGAACCATCCCTTTATTTCAAACGATTTATATTTTGCTTCGTAAGGTTTCCAAGTTATTTGGACATCCTCAACCTGTGCATATCTTGGTCCAACTTTTACAAGTTTTATTAATTCTTCAACAAGCGAGCGTTCACCTTCAACTTCAATTTCAACATCCCCATTGCTTAAATTTCTGACCCATCCATATAACCCAAGGTTATTTGCATGTTTTTGCACAAACCAACGAAACCCGACTCCTTGCACAATTCCCTTAACAATTATGTGCGCGCAGACATAATCGCCTGACATGACATTATGAGATTTTTGTTTTTAATCTATCAACACTGATCTTAAACATCTCCTCAAATTTTTCAATTGCTCCACCAAATTGAACGAAATCGCTTTTACCTCCTCCTTTGCCACCAATTAAATTCAAAACTTCGTTCAAGATCTCTTTCAAATCAATTTGGACATCTGCAGACCTTGCCATAATGAAATTCGCCCCATTAAATTTTGAACCGAGCACAGCGACAATTTGGGAATGTTGAATTAATTTTCTTGCGAGAATTTTCAACTCCTCTGGATTTCTATCTTCAAAACTTGAACTAATTAAGTTTACAGTGCCAACTTTTTCGGAGCTTTTAACGAGATTTTCCGCTTCAAACTCAATCAATCTTTCTGTGAGAAAGTTTATCAATCTTTGCTTTTCCTTCTGCGTTTCAAGAATTTTGCTTACTTGTTCCGCCAGCTCAAAATCACGGACGCTTAAAAGTGAAACAAGTTCGTTTGAAACCTTATTTTTCATTTGATAATCTCTTAACGCTCTAATCCCGCAAACAAATTCAACTCTTGTCAAACCACCTTTAACTCTTTCCCATCTTTTAACTTTTATCAAACCTATTTCACCAGTCTTTGAAACATGAGTTCCACCACATGGAGAATAATCAAAATCGCTTACTTCAATAATTCTGATCGTGCCTGATACCTTCGGAGGCTTCCTTAAAGGAAATTTTGAAACTTCGGAATCATTGACGAAATGTATCTTAACATCTCTATTTTCCCACACGATTTGATTCGCAAAAGATTCAACCTCATGGACTTTGTCATATTTCAAAGAATCAATATCAAGATCAATTGTTCCAACATCGTCGCCAAGTCGCGATGATACAGTTTCAGCGTTCAACAAAATTTCAAAAGCCCGCGAAAGTATATGCTGCCCCGTATGTTGTTGCATATTTGAGAACCTTCTCTCCCAGTCAATTTTACACTCAACTTCACCTGATGGTATATCGCCATCAATCAAATGTAAAATTTCGTTCTCATCCGTCTCAATGACATCAACGACTTTTGAGTTATTGATAAACCCAGTGTCATGTTCTTGCCCGCCGGAGGTCGGATAAAAGTATGTTTTATCAAGAATAACCGCACTCTGCCCGTTATAAGTTTTAACATCTATGACTTTTGCTTTGAAGTTTCTGGTATAACTATCGGTGTAATAAAGTTTTTGCGTCACGAGAGGACAAATTTTTTTCTTAAATTTAAACAGATAAAATCAATTTTACCAAGTTGGTCTATGCTTTAGAATTGGAAGTTTTACTCAAAGCGATGACCGCTTGCCCCAATGATAACCCCCCGTCGTTAGGCGGAACCTTTGAATGCGTATAAACCTCAAAACCAGCTTTTAAAAGCTTTGGTATTGTTTTTTGAACTAACAAAGCGTTTTGAAAAACTCCGCCACTTAAAACAACTTTGTTTATTCCAAACTCATTTCTTATCTCTTTTGAAACCTCATAAATTATAACTGCGATGGTATTATGAAATTTCCCAGAAATTTTCGCAACAGGGACACCATTAATGATATCATTTAGAATTTGCCCAAATGTTGATTTAAGGTTTACTCTCCACGGTTTTGAATCCTTGATTATCTCAAACTCGTAGTTTAACTTTTCGTTTTCGTCCGCAAGCATTTGCAATTCCATAGCTGCCTGAGCCTCGTAATTGACACTCAACCTGACGCCACAAAGCGCAGAAACAGCGTCAAATAATCTACCAACTGCCGATGTTGAAGGTGAATTAATTTTTTTGTCTATGATTTGAAGAAGAAGCTTAAGTTTGTCGCTTTTTTGAGTTGTTAAGTTTTTATTTAATGGAATTTCAATTCCGATAAAATCTTTACCGAAGAAGTGATAAAGATATGAAACAGCCATTCTCCATGGTTCTTTTATTGCGATCTCACCGCCAGGCAGTGGCACATATTCAAAATGCGCGACTCTTTCAAACTTTGAAATTTCCGCCACAAAAAATTCACCACCCCAAATTTGTCCGTCTGTTCCAAATCCCGTTCCATCAAACGCAACGCCGATAACTGGTTCAGACAAATTATTCTCCGCCATGCAACTGACGATATGAGCGTGATGATGTTGAACGGGAATTTTTATAGGTATGTCAAGATCAAGTGCGTATTTTGTTGAAAGATATTCCGGATGCATATCGTATGCAACAACTTTCGGATCAAGGTCAAAAAGTTTTTTAAAATGTTCAATTCCTTCAATCAATGATTTCAAGGTTGCCCAATTTTCAAGGTCCCCAATATGATGACTTAGGAAAGCATAATTACCTTTCAAAAAACAAAATGTGTTCTTCAAATGTCCACCGACAGCAAGTATGTGTTCTTTTGCTTCAAATGGGATCTTAACAGGATAAGGCACATATCCGCGAGAGCGTCTTATCATTACCGGTTTTCCAGCAATCACAGTTGCTACCGAATCATCACAGCGAATGTGAATCTCACGATTATGGACAAGGAAGAAATCAGCGATATTTTTTAACCTTTCAAAAGCATCGTCATCTTTATATGCAATCGGATCTTCTGTTAAATTACCGCTTGTCATAACAAGAGGGATTTTCACCTCTTTTAAAAGCAAATGATGAAGCGGTGCATAAGGCAACATAACACCAAGATAAGAATTTCTCGGAGCGACTTCATAGACTATCGGGGAATCCTCTCTTTTTCTTATCAAAACAATTGGGCGTTGGATTGAAGTTAAAAGCTTAAGTTCAGTTTCATCATATACACAAATTTTATCAAGCCATTCAACATCTGGGATCATGATTGCAAAAGGTTTTTCAATTCTCATTTTTCTTTTTCTTAACTGATCAACTGCTTTATTATTCAAAGCATCGCAAGCGAGATGATAACCACCAAGCCCTTTTATTGCAACTATAAAACCACTACGCAAAAGTTTCGCTGTTTCCTTTATTACATCATCACAGTTTATTTCGTTTAAATCTTTATCAAGGAGTTTAACCTTCGGACCGCAAATGTGACAAGCGTTTGGTTGAGCATGAAATCTGCGGTTCGCCGGATCGTGATATTCACGCTCGCAATCATCACACATCTTGAAAACTGACATCGTAGTATTTGGTCTATCATAAGGAACATCAATTATTATCGTAAATCTCGGACCGCAGTTTGTGCAATTTATAAATGGATATCTATATCGCCTATCGTTTGGATCAAAAAGTTCATGTAGACAATCATCGCAAGTTGAAACATCGGGAGAGATCAAGACAAATTTTTCCTCCCCTGACTTGCTTTTCTCAATGAAAAATTCTTTGTAGCCCTTTACATTAGACGGTTCTGAAATGATTTTTTCAATCAGCGAAAGTGGAGGTGCTTTGACTGGAATTGCTTTTATGAACTCATCTATTGCTTCTTCCTCTCCCTCAACTTCAATATAAACCCCGTTCGTATCGTTGTAGATATAGCCCTTTAAATTAAACTCGTTCGCAAGTTTATAGATAAAAGGTCTAAAACCAACACCTTGTACAATCCCTTCAATGTATATCTTTTTGGCTTTTAGCATGTTCTTTAAACTTTTGAAATCTGTTTAAAAACCAATTAATCCATGCCTCAATTCCTTCACCAGTCTTGCACGATATTGGAAAAATCACAGCTCTTGGATTTACTTCAAGGACATTTCTTTCAAGCTCTTTTAGTTCAACGCCAGCATAAGGTAGAAGATCAATTTTATTTAGCAAAACTACTTCCGTCTCGTGAAACATAACTGGATATTTCTTCGGTTTTTCCGCACCTTCAACGACGCTATAGACCATAACCCTTAGGTCTTCGCCAAGGTAAAATTCAGCTGGACACACAAGATTTCCAACATTTTCAATAAAAAGTATATCAAAGCCATCAAGTTTAAACTCGTGAAGAGCGTTATGAACCATGCGAGCATCAAGATGACAAACATTTCCAGTTGTTATCTGATATGCGGGAATCCCAAGAGATCTTATTCTATCTGAATCAACTGTTGTTTGAAGATCTCCCTCTATAACAGCGATTGAAAAACTTTCTTTAATTCGTTTGATCGTTTCCTCAAGCACTGATGTTTTACCAGCGCCCGGTGCTGACATCAAGTTAACGACGAAAACACCCCATTTTCTAAAAAGTTCCTTATTTTCAAGAGCAATTTCCTCATTTGCTTGTAAAATTTTCGTGCCGACATCAATTTTGTGCATTTTTATGCTCCGTTTTAAATTTTTATTCAATTTCAATATATTCAACTTTCATTTCTCTGCCCGAGATGATCTCCATTGGATCAGCGCATTGTGGACAAAACAAATTAAAATCATTGATTGAATCAAGCACAAAGCCACAATTTTTGCAAATTGCTTTAAATTTAACTACTTCAATTTCAAGATCTGCTTTTTCAGCTTTCGTTCCAACCTTTGCTATCTCAAACGAAAATTCAAGTGCCTCCTTCACAATTCCCGAAAACTCCCCTATTTGAACCTTTATTTTCTTGATGCTGTGCGAATTATTCTTTAAAGCGACATCTTCCGCGATTTCAATTATGCTTTGAGCGATTGAAAGCTCATGCACTTGCGAAAAGAATTTTGTTTAGATAAAATTTAAAAAATTTTCTAAGACATTCCCAAACTTTGTGAATCAGCATGCATAGGGGCATTTCGTTATTTTGCTTTTGTTAAACCTTGTGTTTTTCTCTTCTTGCTTTTATTACTGCTTTTGTTTATATTTTTCAAAGCAATCCGAAACAAAATCAAGGAGAACATGGCCACAACTGCAGATATCAGAAATGGATTGAACATAAGATATAATGGCAAAGTTTATACGGTCATTGATTTTCAACATGTTAAAAGAGGTCGTGGCGGAGCATTCGTAAGAGTTAGACTTAAAGATGTGAAAACTGGAAGGATCCTTGACGAAACATTTGACTCTGGGGAGGAGATTGAAATCGTCAGGCTTGATTTTAGAAAATTTCAATTTTTATATAAAGACGGTGATGAGTTCGTATTTATGGATCTTGAAACATTTGATCAAATTCATGTCCCATCTGATCTCGTAGGTGATAATGCGTTGTTTATGAAGGAAAATGAAACAGTTGATATTCTCTTTGATGGGGACCAGATACTCGGAATTCAACTTCCGACATTTGTTGAGCTTGAGGTTATTGAAACAGAACCAGGTATAAAAGGAGATACGGTGACAAATGTAATGAAGCCAGCTAAACTTGAAACAGGTGCGATTATAAATGTCCCGCTTTTCATTGAGCAAGGTGAAAAAATTAGAGTTGATACAAGAACTGGTGAGTATGTTGAAAGAGTAAAATAAAATTTAAGGAGGCAAACAAAATGGATCTGAATTACATCAAGGAATTAATCAAAGCTGTTGATGAAAGCGGTGTTGAAGAAATTGAAATAGAGATCGAGGGCTCAAGGTTAAGGATAAGCAAAAACCGAAAAGGTGAAGTTAATGTTTCGCAAACTGGCGCGAATTCTCTTCCAAATTATATCCCAATTCCATTTCCGATTTATTCACCTGGTTTTGCTCAATCACCTATGCCCATTCCTCATCAACCTGTTGCATCACCTCAAAGCGTTCCGGCGCCAGCCGAGGTGAAAGAAGCAAAACCGCAAGAAAAAACAGAAACACCAACAGTTGAAACAGGTAAAAAATACCATGAAATAAAATCTCCAATAGTAGGGACATTTTATCGGGCTCCAGCTCCAGATGCAGAGCCATATGTTAAGGTCGGGGATGAAGTTTTTCCAGGCACTGTTTTATGTATAGTAGAGGCGATGAAATTAATGAACGAAATTGAATCAGATGTGCACGGCATAGTTGCAAAAATACTTGTCGAGAACGCACAACCAGTGGAATATGGTCAGCCACTTTTCTTAATTGAATTAATTTAACAAAAAATCTAGGATTGGCAAGTTGTTCAAGAAAATATTAATTGCCAATAGAGGTGAGATCGCATTAAGAATAATTAGAACATGTAAAGAACTTGGTATAAAAACAGTCGCAGTTTACTCTGAAGCAGATAGATATTCACTTCATGTTAAATTTGCTGATGAAGCGGTTTGCATAGGTCCAGGACCAAGTAAAGAAAGCTACCTTAACATCCCAAGGATAATCGCAGCAGCAGAAATTACAAACGCGGAAGCAATTCACCCAGGATATGGTTTTCTTTCGGAAAATGCTATGTTCGCTGAAATTTGTGAATCATCAGGTATAAAATTTATAGGTCCAACGCCAGATGCGATTGAAGCTATGGGCGACAAGTCGTTGGCAAAGGAGACAATGAAAAAAGCCGGTGTTCCAGTGATTCCAGGAAGCGATGGCGTTGTCAATTCACTTGAAGAGGCACGGGAAATTGCAAATGAGATCGGTTATCCGATAATGCTTAAAGCTGCAGCTGGCGGAGGTGGTAAAGGAATGAGAATGGTAAATAGCGATGACGAACTTGAAAATGCATGGCAAACCGCAAGAGCAGAAGCAGAAGCAGCTTTCGGAAATCCAGCACTTTACATTGAAAAGTTTATTGAGAAACCAAGACATGTTGAAATTCAAGTACTCGCAGATGAGCACGGGAATGTAATCCACCTTGGCGAAAGAGATTGCTCAATTCAAAGAAGACATCAAAAACTCATTGAGGAATCCCCATCTCCAATTGTAACTCCTGAACTTCGCGAAGCAATGGGGCGAGCAGCTGTTAAGGGAGCAAAGAGCGTAAAATATAGAAATGCTGGAACAATTGAATTCCTAGTTGACAGGGACGGAAACTTCTATTTCATGGAAATGAACACGCGAATTCAAGTTGAACATCCGGTCACAGAAATGGTCTACGGAATTGATATAGTGCGAGAACAAATCAGGATTGCAGCTGGTGAAAAACTTGGTATAAAGCAGAAAGATCTGAAACCAAATGGTCACGCAATTGAATGTAGGATCAACGCTGAAGATCCTTATAAAGGTTTTAGACCTTCTCCTGGAAAGATAACCGCTTTACATTTCCCCGGTGGTTTTGGTATAAGAATTGATTCACACATTTATCAAGAATATGTCGTTCCTCCATATTACGACTCAATGATAGCAAAATTAATCGTCCATGCTAAATCAAGAGACGAAGCAATTAGACGAATGTTGAGAGCACTTGAAGAGTTCGTGATTGAAGGAGTTCATACAACAATCCCATTTCACATAAAACTTTTGAATTCACCCGAATTTAGAAGTGGAACTGATTATGATACAAAGTTTGTTGACCTCAAATTTAACATGAACGACTAAAACATAAAGGGAGAAAACCAATGCAGTTTCCAGAAAATTTAAAGTACACAAAAGAACATGAATGGATAAAAATTGAAGACGACTCTATCGGGGTCGTCGGAATAACTGACTACGCACAAAGCGAACTTGGGGATATTGTTTATGTTGATCTTCCAACAATAGGAAAAACAGTAAAGCAGCTTGAATCCTTCGGCACAATTGAAGCAGTCAAAGCTGTATCCGATCTCTTTTCTCCCGTTTCCGGTGAAATAATTGAAGTGAATGAAAAATTAAAAGACTCACCAGATTTGATCAATAAAGATCCATATGGTGAGGGTTGGATAATTAAAATCAGACTTAAAGATCTAAGCGAACTTAATAATCTTCTCTCAGCAGAAGATTACAGAAAACTAATAGGTAAGTAAAACAACTTTAAAATTTAAGGAGCACATCAAAAATGGGCTTCGTTCCAAACACCGACGAAGACAGACAAGAAATGTTAAAAGCAATCGGGGTTTCATCATTTGAAGAGCTAATCTCCGACATCCCACCTGAAATTAGATTGAAAGAAGATTTAAAACTGCCTGAACCGCTTTCCGAATATGAGGTTTTAAAAGAACTTCAAACCATTTCCGAGAAAAACCTTGATTTAAATCATGCTATCTCTTTTCTTGGTGGCGGAGCTTATGATCATTTTGTACCATCAGCTGTCCTCACTATAATAAGCAGATCTGAATTTTACACTGCTTACACACCTTATCAGGCGGAAGTAAGTCAGGGAACGCTACAAGCAATATATGAATATCAAACAATGATATGTCGTTTAACTGGAATGGATGTTGCAAATGCTTCAATGTATGATGGCGGAAGCGCACTTGCAGAAGCTGTTTTGCTTGCGCTCGGACATACTGGAAGAAATGAGGTTGTAATTGCTGGTCCAGTTAATCCAAATTATTTAACCGTTATCCGCACTTACACACATCCCAGGAGAGCGGATGTAAAATTGACAAGATTTGATTCAGGGGTTTGTGATATTGACGACTTAAAATCAAAAGTCACAGATAAAACCGCTTGTGTTGTTGTCCAACAACCAAACTTCTTCGGAAATATTGAAAATGTCTTTGAAATTGAAAAGATAACTCATAATGTTGGTGCCTTATTCATAGTTGCTATTGATCCCATATCGCTTGGATTGCTCGTTTCACCAGGCGAATATGGTGCTGATGTCGTGGTTGGAGAAGGACAGTCACTTGGAATACCGCTAAGTTTCGGCGGACCTTACCTTGGGATTTTCGCTGTGAAAGAGTTTCTTATCAGAAAAATTCCAGGACGCTTAGCCGGAATAACAATTGATAGAGATGGAGAGCGTGGGTTTGCTTTAACTCTTCAAACGAGGGAACAACATATAAGAAGAGAAAAAGCAACATCAAACATTTGTACAAACCAAAGCTTAATGATGCTCGCAGCGACAGTTTATATGGCTTTGATGGGGAAACAAGGATTAAAAGAAGTTGCCACTCTTTGCTTACAAAAAAGTCACTACCTTGCCGAGGAAATCTCAAAAATTAATGGTTTCAAACTAAAATATAATCAACCGTTCTTTAAAGAATTTGTCGTTCAAACACCTGTTCCAGTTTCAAAAATTAAAGAAAAACTGCAACCGAAAAAAATTCTTCCTGGGATTGATCTTTCAAAGTTTGACGGATATGGCGATGGTTTATTAATTGCTGTAACGGAAAAAAGAACGAAGAAAGAAATTGATCTTTTCGTTGAGGAACTCAAAAATCTTGCATGAAACTTGGAATGAATCTTGAATCTTTTCCAGAAGGGGAAGTAATAATTTGTGCAAAAACTTTTCAAATTTTGATCTCCCCTCTCCAAAGAAGGAGAGGGGAAGTTTTAGATTTTCTTTTACGATCAAAGCGAAGAATATTCCGGCGGGAAAATAGATCTACCTTTTCTAAAAAATTTTATAATGCTGGAGCTTGTGATCAACCAACATCTTCTCGGTAAAACGAAAAGATTTTCCGTTATAATTCCAACATTTAATGAGGAAAAGGCGCTTTGTTGGGCTGAAAAAACATTTACTAATGAAATTAAACAAAAATATAACATTGAAGTCATAGTAAGCGATGGAGGAAGCACAGACAGCACAATTGAGATAGCTAAAAGATTCGCCGATAAAATTATTTTAAACGAAAATAAAGATAAACAAACCATAGCTCAAGGTAGAAATCTCGGGGCTTTGAGATCAAACGGAGAAATTTTAATTTTTTTAAATGCTGACACAAAAATTCAGGATATTGATCTATTTTTCAAGCTTTGCGATAACCTCATGAAAATGCCGGGAGTTGTTGCCTTATCTTTTGAAGTCGAGGTCTATCCTGAAGAAGAACTTTTCAAAGACAAAGTTTTCCATTGGTTAATTAATAAGTTTTTCGCAATGCTAAATATCATAGGGCTTGGAATGGGAAGAGGCGAATGCCATGTAGTAAAAAGGGAAACTTTTTTTGAGATCAATGGTTATAACAATAAACTCGCTGCTGGTGAAGATTTTGACCTTTATATGCGACTTCGCCGGCATGGTAAAATTATAAATGTCCATGGTATCAAAGTTTATGAATCACCAAGAAGGTATAGAAAATATGGTTATATTCGGACACTCTCGCTTTGGTTTCTTAACTCAATCTCAATTATATTCTTGAAGAGATCAATCTCAAAGGTTTGGGATGCTGTAAGATGAAAAAATTTCTTTTTATCTTTTTGCTTCTCTCTTCGGAGATTTTATCACAAGTTGAAAATGTCCCAATCTCACATAGGGTTTACCAGTTCTTAAAACGAATGGAGGTTAGGGGTTTAATCAAAAATTTTGACGATGCTTCTTTGCCAATTTCAAGAAGCGAGGTCGCAAATTTCCTAAGCGAAATTTACGCACAACGCGAAAAGCTAAGCCCAAAAGAGCAAAGTTATCTTGAAATTTTGTCAATTGAATTTGAAAACGAGTTAAAGCGAGATGATTTTTATGAGACATCAATTTTAAAAGACGGCTTTAAATTTAAAGATGGAATTTTCTCGGACAAAGCGAAGTATCTATATTCTTACAGGGATTTGAATGTTAATTTTTTTGCTGATTTGCTTTTCAATCTTGACGCAAGGTTTTCAAAAAATTCAAATGTCATTTTAGCCGAAATTGGGGGAAGATTAAGGGGAACTTATGATGGGAAACTTGGCTTTTACCTTCAATCAACAGATGGACAATCTTTCGGGAACAAAAATCTCGCTCTTGAAGATTTAAAATTTAAGCAAAATTATAAATTTAACGAGGAAGGATCGGTAAATTTTGATTTCACAGATGCGTATATAAGATATCAAACCAAGTATTTAAGTTTTCAACTTGGTAGGGAGGCGATAACACAAGGTTATGGATTTTCTGGTAAATTGTTTGTTTCACAAACTGCGCCAGTTTTCGATTTTTTCAAGATTCGTTTCAAATACAAAGGTGTATCTTACGATTTCGTTCATTCATGGCTTTTAGGATCAAAGTTTATGATCCCGGATTCAATTGCGGGCAAAATGATGGTGATAAACTCAAAATATCTCGCAACACATAGATTAAATTTTAATTTTTGGGATAAATTTTATTTCGGCGTTTGGGAAGGTGTTATTTACACAAAGCGTTTTATTGAACTTGCATATCTTAATCCGATAAATTTCTACAAATCTGCGGAACATTCGCTTCAGGACCGAGACAACGCCCTTTTAGGTTTTGACTTTAAATCCAACATCTATAGAAATTTCCAAATTTATGGAACGATTTTAATTGACGACATACATTTCTTTAAGCTCGGAAGCGGTTGGTATGGGAACCAACTTGCTTACCAGTTTGGGATTTACTTTGCGAATTTTATAAGCGATGCTGATTTTATATTTGAATATACAAGAATTGAGCCTTATGTTTATTCGCATAGATTTAACGAAAATAACTATGCGCACAACGACTTTCTTATAGGTCACGAGATAGGTCCAAATTCAGATGATTTTTTCGTTAAAATTATTTATCTTTTATCAAAAAGAGCGATCTTAACGATTTTCGCAGAAAAAATAAGACACGGGAAAAATCCAGTTGTCGGCTCTGATACGATAAATGTTGGTGGTGATTTTAAACTTGGACATCGCTTGTGGGATGCGGAGAAGGTTAAGTTCCTTGATGGAAATGTTGAGAACAAGATAAGATTCGGTTTTGATCTGCTGTGGGAGATAAGAAAAGATATCATCTTGGGTTTCGGTGCTGGAAAATATGAAAAAAATTTTTTAACTTATTTCAAATTAAAAATAGATTATTAGAGGAGGCAAAAGGATATGTTTCGGCAAAAGTTCTCACCATTTACGATAATAATCGTGCTTTTAATTGGGATAGTAATTGGGGCGAATTTAAACAATTTGCTTTCTGGAGATGATGTCTATGTTCAAATAATGAAGTTAAATGATGTGCTTAACTTAGCACGAAAAAACTATGTTGATAAAATTGACACACAAACTCTCGTTGAAGCAGCTATTGAAGGAATGCTTGAAGTCCTTGATCCACATTCAGTGTATATTCCTGCGAAAGCAATGGAAAGAGTGAACGAAGATATAAGAGGTAGCTTTGAAGGAATCGGAATTGAATTTACAATCATAAATGACACAATAAATGTTGTCTCCCCAATAGCTGGTGGTCCAAGCGAACAACTTGGAATAATGGCTGGAGATAAGATAATAAAAATAGACGATCAACCAGCGATTGGTTTGAAAAATGAAGATGTGATAAAAAAACTTCGTGGTCCGAAAGGAACAAAGGTTAAGGTGACAATTTTAAGACCTGGCGTCAAGGAACTTTTAGATTTTGTGATAACGAGGGATAAAATTTCAATTTACAGCATTGATGTTGCAGTGATGGTTTCAAAAGATATTGGATATATAAGCATAAACAGGTTCTCTGAAACGACGGACAGAGAATTTAAAGAAGCAGCTCAAAAGTTGAAATCACAAGGGATGAAAAAACTTATCCTTGACTTGAGAAACAATCCAGGTGGGCTTCTATCAGAAGCAGTGAAAATAGCTGATGAATTCCTCCCGAAAGGAAAACTGATAGTTTATACAAAGGGTCGTCTTCCGGAATATAATGAGGAATTTTACGCAACTTCAGAGGGAACACTTGAAAATGTTCCAGTTATCGTTCTCGTGAATCAAGGTTCAGCTTCTGGAAGTGAAATCGTCGCTGGAGCAATACAAGATTGGGATAGAGGACTTATAATTGGCGATACAACCTTCGGAAAAGGACTTGTGCAAAGACAATTCCCATTAAACGATGGCTCTGCAGTAAGATTGACAACAGCAAGATATTATACTCCAAGCGGTAGATTAATTCAGAAACCTTACGAAGGGAAAAAATATGTTTCATCCGCTGAACATCCAAT
Source organism: Candidatus Kryptonium sp. (assembly GCA_039630395.1). Taxonomy (GTDB): domain Bacteria; phylum Bacteroidota; class Ignavibacteria; order Kryptoniales; family Kryptoniaceae; genus Kryptonium. The sequence goes on from JBCNVC010000014.1 coordinate 35,062, forward strand.
CTCTCGGAAAGATTCGGTTCAAATTGTTTATAACACGAAAATTTTATCCCGCCCTGTTTATGGTGGTGGAGGTATAGTTCCTGATTTCATTGTGCAAATGAAAAACTTAACAGATCTATCTGTTAACATAAGAAGACAAAACCTGTTCTATATTTTCATCTCAAATTTCATGGATACGAAGGGAAATGAAATCAGAAACAAATATGGCAACAGTTTTGATAACTTCAAGAGAAACTTCCAGATAACGGATGCAATGCTTGATGAATTTAAGAATTTCGTCATTTCAAAAGGGATAAAATGGGACGAGGAACAATATAAACAAGATCTTTCATACATAAAAGCGATTTTGAAAGCTCATGTTGCAAGATTTATCTGGCGAAACGACGGTTGGTATCCAGTGATGCTTGAAATTGACGAGCAATTCCAAAAAGCGCTTGAGCTTATGCCTCAGGCAGAAAAACTTTTCGCAAGCACCAAATAAGCCAAACATGCTCCCGCTTCCCGCGGGGGCTTTATAAATTTATAAAGTTAAAAAAAAGCGCGGAGAAGAAATGCAACTTAAACTAATACTACTTTTAATTTTTATTTTGCCTTCAATCCTCGTCTCGCAAACTCAACAGCAGTATTCAGTTGAAGATGTGATTAAAAAACTTGAAGCAATGGATAACTCACTAAAAGAAAATGTTAATGAACTTCGTAATGAATTTGACCAAAAGTTTAACCAAATCACAAAAAGAGTCAGCCAAGTTGAAGCCCAAAACCGTGATCTAAGAAACCGCGTCATTAAAGTAAATGAAAGAATTGCAACACTTGAAAATGGGATCAACGATGTGAAAAAAGGAGTTGGCGAGGTAAATGTAAATGTTAAAGAAGTTTCAACTAAAATTGATGAAAATATTTCAAAATTTGATGAAATAATTTCAAAGCTCGGGACCAACAGAGCGACGCTTATTGTTGGATTTATCATCGTTATAATTTTATCAGCTGTGATTGCTGTTGGTGTGATGAACCTCTCGCGATTAACGAAATCAGTGGAGAAAAACATAATTGATACTTTTGAAAGCTCCGCTGGAAAAATTGAAGTCACAACAAGTGATTTGAGAACCATAGTTGATGTTTTAAAACAACAGACAAGCGAAATAGTCGCATATCAGAGGATACTTGAAGAAAGGATAATTTCAGCACAGCAACAAATTGAAGCAAAGCTTGAAGAGAAACTCGCCACCAGAAGGAGAACACAAAGAAAAGCAACGAGCTCGGAATAAATAGAATTTATGCCATTTATCATTGCTTTAATTTTTGCGTTTTCAACACTTTTTCAACAGGAATTTGAAAAATTTGACAAAACATTCAACATAGCATTTCTCCAAGTTGGAGAAGAACTTGTTTATGAAGCCAAATATCTTTTTTTTAAACTTGGTCAGATAAGATTCAAAGTTATTGATAAGTTCGTTGAAAATGGAGTTGAGCTTTACAAAGTCAGGGTGAGAGTTGATTCTTATTCAGTTCCTTTTGTCGACATTCACGCTGATTTTGAAGTAATTTTTGATTCAAGATTTGTTGCAAAAAGATATCATAGTGAACAACACGAACGCAAGTATTATCAAAGCGTTAAATATCAGTTTGTTGAAAATCTATCTGCATATGTCATTGAGAAAAATTATTATAACTTTGAATATAACACGAAAGGACGTAAGATAGATACCATTAAGATTTCAACGATGTATTGTGATGGTCCATCTCTTTTTTACTATGCGAGATCAAATGTGAATCAAACGAAAACATTGGTCGTCCCAACTTTCATTGAAGGGACAAAAGGGATCACAATTATAAACTTTGGCAAGAGAAAGACGAAAATAAAATTAGATGTTTTAAATAAACCGATTGATGCATACGAAATAGATGGTAAGGCAAACTATATTGGATTTTTTGGTTTAACTGGGGACTTTGTTGGCTGGATAAGCGCAGACGAAAGAGCAATTCCATTAAGAGGTAAATTGAAAGTTTTTATCGGAAGCGTTGTTGTTGAACTAAAAAGTTGGAGTGGTCCTTGGAAAGCGGTCCAAAAGAATTAGTAAAAATAAAATAATATACAAAATTATGAAGATACTGCCACACAAAGGCAAATTTCCACAAATTGATGAATCAGTCTTCATAGCCGAAGGAGCTGTGATAATTGGCGATGTTATAATTGAAAAAGATTCAAATATATGGTTCAACGCTGTAATTCGCGGCGATGTGAATTATATAAGAATTGGAGAAAGAACGAACATTCAAGATGGCTGTATTCTTCATGTAACAACAGAAAAATTTCCATTGATCATTGGAAATGATGTAACAGTCGGACATGGCGCAATTTTGCACGGAGCGATAATTCGCGATAAATGTTTAATCGGAATGGGAGCTATTGTTCTTGATGGAGCGGAAGTAAAACCTTATTCTTTCGTTGCAGCTGGCTCGCTTGTAAAGCAAGGATTCGTGGTTCCAGAAGGGACGCTTGTCGCAGGTGTTCCGGCAAAGGTCGTAAGGGAATTAACGGAAGGTGAAAGGAAAGCAATTGAGGAGTCAGCTTTACGCTATGTTGAACTTTCAAGGGAATATAAGAATTTAAAGGGGGTAAGTTATGAAATTAAAAATTTGGGGTTGTAGGGGTTCTATCCCTACACCAGGAAAGGACACGGTTCGGTATGGGGGGAACACTCCCTGCGTTGAACTTAAACTTAACGATAATAACCTTATCATTCTTGATTCTGGAACAGGGATAAAAAATCTTGGTAACTATCTGATTCGCAAGGGTGAATCCATTAAAGCATATATTATGATAACTCATCCGCATTGGGATCATATTCAAGGATTTCCATTTTTCAAACCGCTTTTTATTTCAGGAAATGAATTCACTATAGTTGGTTCAGGAGCGAGGACGAAAACGCTTGAGCAAATCGTCGCAGACCAGATGGATAGAGTTTATTTCCCAGTGAGATTAAGCGAATTGAAAGCAACGATAAAATTTTTACAAGTCGGCGAAGAAGAATTTAAAATTTACGATGCAACAGTTCAAACAATCTATGTCAATCATCCAGGATTCACGCTTGGATATAGGATAACTTACGATAACAAAACGATTGTATATATAAGTGATAATGAACCATTTGATAGGGAGATAACGCCGTATCTTTTCAATTGGGAAAAGGAAGTTATAGAAAGATTTGATAAAATTTCCGGAGATCCCAATAAAAGAATTTTTGAATTTGTAAAAGGTGCAGATCTTTTGATTCATGATACAACTTACACGCCCGAAGAATATGTTGAAAAAGTTGGATGGGGACATTCTCATTACTTGTTTACATTGAGAGTTGCTCACGAAGGGAATGTGAAAAGACTTTTACTTTTCCACCATGACCACACTCACACCGATAATATGATAGACGAAATTTATGAACATTGCAAAAACGAGGTCAAAAAGAAAAAATACAAATTTGATCTTCTCGTCGCTTCAGAGGGTATGGAAATAAAAATTTAGATTTTCTGCTTGATCTGCGATGGTCAGAAAACGGACATTATATCTAACGCAAGACGAGAAAGATGAGCTGATTAAAATCTTGAATGAAACAGAAGCGAATTCCATCCCTAATCGCAGAGCTAAAGTTGTTCTCCTGAAATCAGAGGGCAAATCACTAAAAGAAATATCCCAAGAAATAGGTCTAACAAAACAAGCTGTGCATCAAATCGTAAAACTTTTTGAGAAAAATGGCTTAGATGCCATTTTCCCGAAAAAGCGAGGAAAGAAGGAAAAATTCTCAGAAGAAAAACAACAAATTATAAATTTGGTTAGTGAGTTTGCCCCTTTTGAATTTGGAATTGAGAAAAGATATTGGACGCTCCGAACAATTGTCAAGGCGATGAAAAAAATCTACAATGTTGAAATATCGGTTGGCTCCGTTCGTAAAATTTTACACGATAATAAAATAGATCTCAAAGCAATTAGAAATAAATATAACAAACAAAAACTATCAGATTATCTCAAGCAGTAAGTCCCCACATACTTCTATCAAGGCTACGATATTGAATTGCCTCGCTTAAATGTTCAGGTTTTATGTTTTCGCTTCCGGCAAGATCGGCGATTGTTCTTGCAACTTTAAGTATTTTATCATAAGCACGGGCGGAAAGCCCAAGCTTTGTGATCGCATTTTTCAAAATTAACTCACCCTCGGGATCAACTCTACAAAACTCACGAATTTCCTTGGTTTGCATATCTGCATTTTTGAAAAGATCTTTTCGTCCTTTAAATCTTTGAATCTGTACTTCCCTGGCTTTTATTACCCTTTCCCTTATCTGCGCTGATGTTTCGCTTGCGGATTTGCTAACGAGTTCAGAGTACTTAACAGCGGGAACTTCAATGTGGATGTCAATTCTATCAAGAAGTGGTCCGGAAATTTTCCCCATATATTTTTGAATTTGCGCTGAGGAACAAGTACACTGTTGATATGGATTGCCGAGATTTCCACACGGACACGGATTCATTGCGCAGACGAGCATGAAATTAGCAGGATATTCAACTGTCATCTTTGTTCTGCTTATCGTGACTTTCTTATCTTCAAGTGGTTGTCTTAAAACTTCAAGAACATTCCGATTAAATTCGGGAAGCTCATCGAGAAATAAAACCCCGTGATGAGCAAGCGAAATTTCACCAGGTCTTGGTATTGTTCCACCTCCAACAAGAGCTGAATCCGAAATCGTATGGTGCGGAGCTCGGAACGGACGCGTCGCAACAAGGGCTGTATCCGGCGGGAGAAGTCCAGCAACCGAATGAATTTTCGTTGTCTCAAGAGCTTCTTCAAGCGTCATTGGTGGTAAAATCGTCGGAAGTCGTTTCGCAAGCATTGTTTTACCGCTCCCCGGAGGTCCAATCATTATAACATTATGCCCACCAGCAGCTGCGACTTCAAGAGCTCGCTTAACATTTTCTTGACCTTTGACATCTGCAAAATCAATTGTATATTTGCTCTCCTGATTGAAAATCTCGTCTATGTCAACTTTGAATGGATTCAAAATTCTATACTCCCCATTCAAAAAATTCACCACCTCTGTTAGCGTACTCATTGGATAAACCTCTATTTCTGAAACTATCGCTGCTTCCTTTGCATTTTCTTTTGGAAGAATTATTCCCTTTAAATCAGAATTCCTTGCCAAAATAGCGATCGGAAGGGCACCGTGTATCGGTCTCAATGTTCCATCAAGTGCTAATTCTCCAAGAATTATAAATTTATCAAGTATGTCAGATTGAATCTGGTCAGTCGCAGCTAAAATTCCAATTGCTATCGATAGATCAAATTGCGAACCTTCCTTTTTCACATCAGCTGGAGCTAAATTTACAGTTATTTTCTTGTTTGGAAACCTAAACCCCGAATTTTTAATTGCAGCATTAACTCTTTCGCGACTTTCCCTAACTGAGCTATCAGGTAAGCCAACGATCGTAAATGAAAATAATCCTTGCTCAATATGGGTTTCTACTTTTACCAAAAATCCATCTATCCCATAAGTTGAAGCACTCAAAACCTGGGAAAGCATAGTTAACTCAAATTTATTTAAAATGGGGGTTCGCCAGGCGTTCGCGGTCTTTCAAAAGGTTCTTCCTCAAATTCTCTTCTTGAAATTTCAAGCCGTGCAAATTTCGTTGAATGTCTTAAAAAGCTCAATCGTATACTTCCAATCGGACCATTTCTTTGCTTGCTTATAATAATTTCCGCCGTTCCCTCCGTTGGTGACCCATCTTCATATGCGGTTATCCCATAATATTCAGGTCTATGCACGAAGATAACAACATCTGCATCTTGTTCAAGACTGTTGTGAACAAATATGTCATTAGCTAAGAAATTATGATTTTCTTCAATCGTTGCGTCATAAACATCTTCAACACCAAGCGGTTTGATCTCAACAATTTCATCCCAGAAGATATCGTTTTTGGTTGGAGATTTTAAATTCAAATTATTTAAAAACACCATCCCTCTCAACTGAACGCTATGATTAGGTAAATTATAATTCATGTAAGCCATTGCTATCTTCCCACTGAACCCATGCCACAAAACTGCCTGTTTTAATTTTCTTGTTCCAACTATGGTTTGCCACACTTTCTTACTTATAAAGTCCTCTATTATCGCTTTCTGTTTATCAAAGTGTTTAATTTTTGTCAAAAATTTAATAAGGTTTTGATTGTCTTGGATATAAATGCGATAAGCTGAAACAGACTTTTTCTGTACTTTCTTTAAACAGCTTTGAACTCCGATTCTCAAAAGAAGATGTTGAATTTGGTGAGCTAAAACTTCATTTGTTGTTGAGTAGTATATACTTGTCCATTCATTTTCATCGTTTAATCTTTCTAAAAAAACATTCCCAGTTACCTTCAAAAGATGATACAAAAACAGAGCAATTTTGTCGTTTGAAAGTTTGAAAATACAAGAAGGTAAACCTTTCTCGTTAAACTCAGCAAGATCAAAGCCAAGTTTATTAAACCAATTCAAAATAGAAGAACTCGGTAAGTAAATAATCCACCGCCCTTTCTCAATAGCAACTCTTGGTTTAACCCCGAATAAACGCTCAACTATTTGACTTAAAATTTTTATTGATGAAATGTTTCCGATGATGTAATGGATTGATATATTTTTAGTACCAAGCAAATGCGCAAGAAGAATTACTTCATCATCGCTTAAAAATTCATTTTGAACATCAAGACGAATTTCCTTCGGCAGAGCAATTCGTTCACCAATTTCAAGCTCTTCAAGCGCTTTCCAACCATCAAGTGTATAGAAAGGATGATTTGCTGAAGCCTTTATCTCCCTACCCGTGCGCGTCCTCAGAAGATAGACAAGCTTTTTACCACTGTAAAATGCTTTCAAAAGTTTTTTTGGTTCCACATGACCGTGTTCGTTGATCGTTAACACTTTAAATTTAAGTTTTCTCTCAGCGACTTCCTTTATAGGGATAAGTTCGCCTGTTTCAGCATTTAAAATTAAAGTGTCCCCAGTAAGACATCCGCTCTCTCTCAAATCAGAAAGCATCGGTCTTTTATCTCCTCTTTCCTCAACCGCTCTTCTAAGCTGTGAAAGTGCGATTACTGGAATTTCAAGCTCCTTTGCGAGCGATTTCAAGACCTTG
>JBCNVC010000140.1:0-2909 GCA_039630395.1 Candidatus Kryptonium sp.
ATTTTTTCGTCTTTCTCCCGGACCTCGATCGCAATCGCGCCTTGACCAACCGCAGGCAATATGACATCGGTTGAAATTATTTCTGAAACCCTATTGATATAATTCATCCTCTTAACGCCAGCATAAGCAAGGATCATTCCATTCCAGTTTGACTCATCAAACTTTTTAAACCTCGTATCAATGTTCCCACGAATTTCGACAAATTGAAAATCAGGTCTCATATTAAGAAGTTGAGCTCTTCGTCTTAAACTACCTGTAGCGATCACAGAATTTAGAGGCAGATCGACAAGTTTTAAGTTATTTCGTGAAATTAAAACATCCCTTACATCCTCACGCTCCGTTACAGCGCCAATAGTCAAACCATCAGGCAACTTTGTTGGAAGATCTTTTAAGCTATGAACCGCCATATCAATTTTGCCATTCAAGAGTTCAATTTCAATTTCTCTTGTGAAAATTCCTTTATCACCAATTTTTGAAAGCGGGGAGTTAAGAATTTTATCTCCTGTTGTTTTTATGATTTTAATTTCGAATTCAAGATCTGGAACAACCTTTGAAAGTTTTTCTTTAACAAATTCCGTCTGCCATAAGGCGAGCTTGCTCCCACGCGTTCCAATAATTATTTTCTGCATTATCACAAAAGTTTATTTTTATTCAAGTCCAAATAATTCCCTGACAAATTGTATAAATTTTATCCTCTCGGATTCAGGTTTTCCATTAGATGATTCCCGTATGCTCACGGTTGGTGTGTGAAGTAGTTTATTTACCAATGACCTCGTCAAGGCGTCAACTTTTTGAAAGTCCTCTGGAGAAAATTTGTTTCTATATTTCTCAAGCTCAAGTTGTCTTATCTCCTCAAACCTCTCACGCAGTAGCTTTATTGTCGGGGCAACTTGATAAGATTCGTACCATTTGATAAAATTTCTAAGTTCTTCATCAATTATGCGCTGAACCTTTGGGATTTCACCTAACCTTCTTTCATAATTTGCCTTTGCAATTGATTCGAGCGAATCAATATCCTCAAGAAAAACATTTTCAATCTCTTTAACTGATGGTTCTACATTTCTTGGGACACCGATATCTATGATAAGAATTGGTCTATTACCCCTTTTTGACATCGCATTTTTCACTTGAGAAAATGTAAGTATGTAATCATTCACAGACACGGAACTAACAACGATATCAACTTCTGAAAGCTTATCTGTTATTTCCTCAAGTGTTATAACTTTCCCATTAAATTGCTCTGCAAGCTTTTGAGCTCTTTCTATTGTTCTATTTGCGATGTAAAGTTCACTCATACCGTGAGAGGAGAGATGCTTTGCTGTAAGTTCAGCTGTTTCCCCTGCTCCAATAAGCATTCCTTTCTTTTTTGAAAGATCTGCAAAGATTTTTTCAGCGAGTTCAACCGCTGCATAGCTTATTGAAACAGCTCCTTCACTTATTGATGTTTCCGACTTTGCCCTTTTTCCAGCTCTAAAAGCAGTATGAAAAACTTGGTGTAGAAATGTCCCAACAACTCCACATTTAACAGCCACCTCATATGCATCTTTTACTTGTCCGAGAATTTGAACATCACCCACAAGCATTGAATCAATTCCAGAGCTAACCTCAAGTAGATGTCTTACTGCATCGTATGAGCGCATTATGTAAAAATGTGAATAACCTACAATTTGAGATGCTCCCTTTTTTGAAATGAGAAAATTTATAATCTGCTCTGGTTTAATCTCATCATTTTTTAAAACCCCATAGAGCTCCGTTCGATTGCAGGTTGATAACAGTACCCCTTCCTTTAGGAAAAGATGAACAATTTCCGGGAGAACTTTTTCTGTTTCTTCAAGTGTATAATAAAGTTTTTCCCTTACTTCAACGCTTGCGGTTTTATGGTTTAATCCAACAAGCAATAAATCCATACTTATTTAAAAACTTTATTCTCAAAAAAATCTATGAAACCCAGACATCGCAGTTGTAAAAGCCATTACTATAAATGTGAGCAAGAAACCAATTATTGACATAATTGCTACCTTTTTCCCTGTTAAAAATACTGCTTTTCTCATAATTAAAGCAACGCCGTAAATAAGCCATATAAAGAAAGTCCCAACAAGTTTTGCGTCTGTATAAGAAAAGTTTTGAAATGCTTTCGGTAACAAAATAAGACCAATTATTATGACAAATGTCAAAGCAATAAAACCGATTGTTGCGGATTTATGAAGCATTGTTTCTATTGTTTCAAGATTAGGTAGGTTTTTATAAACGGTGTCAAATGTTTTACTTCTAAGCTTATTGTAAAGCATTATGTAAAGAAGCCCATAAATTCCGGAGAGAGCAAAAGCTGAATATCCAACAAGAGCTGAAGTTACATGTAAGGCAAGAAATTCATTTTTTAAAATATCATGTTCAAATCCATAAATATCTCTTGAGAAAAGCCCTGCTATAATCACAAGAATTGAAGAGATTAAGATCGCGAAGAAGCCCGTGTTTTTAATCTTGGTTAATGCTTCAATTACGATATAAGCAAGCGCAAGTGAAAATCCAAGTGCACATAAGAGTTCAAAAACTGATGTAACGGGCGGATGTCTAAGTTCAGCAGTTCTAATGAGAAGATAAATAAAGTGGAGAACAAGCGTGAAGATAAGGAATTTTGTTTTTAGCTTTCGTGCCTTTACATCGTCTTTGAAAAATGCCCTGCCATAAAGCCAGCATGTTATTATATATAAAATCGGTAAAACAATTTTAAAGATTTTCAAAACCAAAAGCATTTTTATCAAGATGAATTTAATTTCAAAGGTAAATATAACCTGTTTTTGACAGTAAAGCAAATAAGGTGTTAACTTTCCGGTTGGAGTAGTGCCGAGGGCGGGACTCGAACCCGCACGGGTTGCCCCACACGCCCCTCAAACGTGCGCGTCTACCAA
>JBCNVC010000141.1:0-2904 GCA_039630395.1 Candidatus Kryptonium sp.
TTTCCCTGGCGTCTTCGGCTATGGTGAATCCATCGCGATTATAAGTAGAAAAATCACGATTGAAAAGATAGAAGCATTGGCTAGAATTATTTAAGTTATTAATTCTGGGTTGAAAAATATGTATTTTTATCCGAATGTTATTTATTCTGATCTCGTAGATGAACGGACTTTAAGAAATTTCAATATTGTTGGTGTGGTTGATCAAGACGATAAATTGTTTGAAAAATTTGATAAGATACCTTTAAAACCAAAGCAAGGATTCAGAATTATAAGCGCTGGAACAACAAGAGTTCTTTATGCGTTGTGGGATACAACTTCTATTGGTGTTGTCCAAATTTTTTATGGGTATGGTGATAATCCTGTTGTGTTGATTAATGGTATAGGAACTCGCGCCGACGAAAGAGCTCTTGATATTGCTAAAGCGGTTGAGAAAAATTATGATGTTATATCTGGGAATGTCGGGATCGCAGATTATGAGAAAGAATATTTTTTCAGGATTGAAAGCAGACTAGTTAAAGTTCAATATGCCGGAGAGAAGACATTTATTGATTATTTCAATCAATATAAGGTTTTCATTATAGGTTTGGTTTGGTTTATTGTGCTTGCATTTTTTGTTTATATTTTCATCCGCGGTAAACAGCATGCAAAGAAAGTCACCGAAAGATGAAAAAACTTCTTTTAATTATCCTCCTTATACTTCAAAGTTGTTCGGCTATCTACAGGGTTGATATAGATAAACTTCGTGAACTAAAGGTTAAACTAAATAGTGAATTAAAAAAGCAAATTGATTTGGGATTGCCTTTCCGTCCCGATGGTTTCTGTTATGCCATCGATCTTGCGGAAATTATGCATACATCTGTTGAAATAAATGATTCAATTATCTTTGGGCGAGTATATGAAATTTTAAAGCGAAATTATATTATTCGCGATTCCTGGATAGATAGTTCCATTTTGTGGAGATATAAACCAGGATCTGACATTGATGCTTCTGGAACAGCTGAAACAATACATTGTGCTTATGCGATTTTTCTTGCTTATAAAAAATGGAAAGTGGAGGAATATAGGCGAGTGAGTTATTCGCTCGCCAAAGCATATCTTAAACATGGATATATGATTGACTCAAATAAATTTCTTGTGAAAAATTATTTCAATTATCAAACGAGAACACTTTCTGAGAACACTTGGATTATAAATCAAAGACCTGATTTCTTGATGGCGATCGGGATTGAAAATAATGATGCCGAAATGATTGAGAAAGCCCGCTCTATGTATAACGCAGTGATACAATCTTATGTTAAGAATGGTTTTTTCCACTCAATTTATGACATTGGAGTTAAAACTGTAATCCCATCATCTAATGGATACTACTCTCCAAATGGGGTTTTCCCGATAATTTCTTCAATTGATATTGGCATTTCAATCTTTCAATTTAACATTAAACCATCACAGCAGATTCTCAAATTCATTTATGATAATTTTGGAAAGTGGAGCGATTATTATGTTTTGATTAATGAGGATTTTAAGAGTTTGGGCACAGGGGATTTTGCTCTTGTTGTATATTCAAAGTTGATTGAATTATATTTTTTGCTTGAGAAACCATCAAGATACCAGATGTTAATCCGATATATTGTTGGTGATGTTTTTCCTGAAAAGATAGAATCTATGTTAAAATTAGGTCCACAGAAGATTAGTTCGTTCTATTTTGAATTAGCGATTGCTTTAAGAACACTACAAAAATTAAGTGAAAGTGCAATTTAGATTAATTAAATACCTCGTTTTTAGTTTCTTATTATTTGAAACTATATTTGCAGGTGCCTGGACAAGAAGTGCTGGTAAAGTTTTCTTAGTGCCGTATTATTACTTTTATAACGCAGAGAAGTATTATGATTTGAATTGGAAGCAAAGGCAACTTAATAATGGGGGATATTTTGAAGGACAGGGAATAGGTGTTTACTTTGAGTATGGATTCAGCGATAAGTTAAATCTGTTGGGCAATGTTCCTTTCATAGTGAATAGGTGGATTGATGATTTTACATACAAAAGCAACTATGGCTTTGGGGATCTTGAACTTGGGTTCAAGGTAAAATTTTATGATTCAAAAGTTGTGCTTGGTTTTCAAGCGCTTGGAATTATACCTACTTATTCTTTGGACAAAGAACCATTGCTTGGTTATAGGGAATACGCGGGTGAGTTTAAACTTCTTTTTTCCGGAGGAATTAGACCTTTGGGTTTAAGTTCGTATTTCAATATTGAAACAGGATATCGCAAATTTTTTAGCTCAAGAGTTGCATCACAATTGAGATTTCAAATTTTGTACGGTCTTAACATTGGGAGTTTGATTCAATGTTTAATTCAGCTTGATGGAGTAAATTCTGTTGGGAAAGGTTACTTTGCTACTCGCTTTAACCCATCGGTTGAAACTGATTACATTGAAGGTAAATTAAGTGTCTCATTGGCGTACCGATTTACCTATAAAGCATGGTTGCAAGCAGGTATTTTTCATGATGTTTATGGTAGGAAAATTGGAGTTGGGCGAGGTTTCTTTATCGCATCTTGGATTGAAATTTAATTTATTGATAAATATATGATTTCAGCTCCCGAAAAATCCGTTCGTAGTAAAAGAATAGTTGAATATCTGCTTCAGAAAAAGTTGCTCACAGTTGAACAAGTTGAAGAAATTGAAAAATTTCGTGCTGAAATCGGCTGGTCATTTGCAAAGATATGTTTAACTTATGGCTATGTTAGTAGACGGAAATGGAGTGAAATTTTAAAAGAGATTGGTTTTGAAATTGTCGATTTGAAAAATCAAAAAATCGATAAGGGTATTGTTTCATATCTTAACTTACTTATTATGGATCAATATCTTGGTGTTCCAATAAGAAGGGAAAACGGGAAAGTTGTTGT
>JBCNVC010000142.1:0-2852 GCA_039630395.1 Candidatus Kryptonium sp.
GCTTTTTAAAGTGGCGATGAAATTTGGAAACTTAGTAATTTACTCCCTGCTTTTTGTTATCTTGTTTTTATCCAGTATATTTCCGAAAGCTTTTAAAATAATGAGTGGATATGAAGGTGTTTATCCAAATCCACTTTTAATCCTTATAATATTAGTATTACCTTTATTCCTTTACTTTAGAATTTTCCAATTCAATAAATCCATCTTTTGGATAATTATGCTTGGCGTAAATTTATCTGCTATTTACTGGATTTCTACTATGTTTGCATACATCTCTGCAAATTTGTATGAGGAAGGGTTATTTAATCCTCTTATCAGTACTCGTACAACTTTTTAAGCAAAGGAGATTATTAACTGTGAAATCAATCTACATTGATGGCTCATTTTATGGAGAATCTGGAATAGGACGATATATTTCATCTACAATAGATATCTTAAAGAATAGTGGCTTTTACCTATATGTGAGTATTCCAAAGTGGAAGGAACATCTGTTTTATAATGAGTTCGATAGGTCCGACTCAAAAATCAAAGTTCACTTGGTAGATTTTGAAAAGTTTTCTCCAAAAGGATTTATCAAGCATTCACTATTGTTAAAAAGACTTGAAAAAACAATAAATGTTTTTTTGTTCCCTCAAATAAACTTGCCTCTCTATGTGCCTAAAAAGAGTATTGTTGTTTTTCATGATTTTATACCATTTACTGAATATTGGAGTAGAGGCAGATTACAAAAACTTATAATAACTTACTACTATAAAAGAGCTGTAGAAAAAGCGAACAAAATCGTCTGTATCTCTAAAAGTGTAGCAGAAAAATTTAGAGAACTCTATCCATCATATTCAGATAAAATATGTGTGATTTATGAATCAGTAAATAGTAAATTAAAAAGGCTAGCAATCAATGGTTGCTATCTTACATCTAAATATATCCTTTTTGTTGGCAATCGCAAAAAACACAAAAACATACAGGGACTGATAAGGGCTTTTTCTTACATAAAGGATTCAATACCTCATAATTTATGTATAGTTGGAAAGAGAGATGTCGCTTATGATGAGATTGATGAACTCATAAATAATCTTAACATAGGTGACAGAATCTTACATTTTGAAAATGTTGATGATTATCAATTAGCCATGTTATACAGGAATGCAGACCTCTTTGTGATGCCATCTTTTGTCGAGGGATTTGGGTTGCCTCCCTTTGAGGCAGTGGCCTTTAACTGTCCAGTGGTTCTCTCTGATATCCCTGTATTTAGAGAACTTTGGGATGACGCTGGTGTCTATTTTGATCCCCATGATCCCAAGGATATGGCTGAAAAAATTCTCCAATTGCTTAGAGATGAAGAATTAAGACGAGAGGTCTTAAATAGGCAAGTTAAAAGGGCAGCAATTTTTAGTAATGAAGAGGTAGCTAAAAATTACATAAAATTAATTGAGGAGCTTATAGATTGAGAGTTTTGCATCTTGGTAAACTGTGTCCCCCAAGAGAAGGTGGAATAGAGGTCTTTAGTTTTGATTTGATTAATTATCTCAATCAAATTGGAGTCAAAGCTGATTTGTTATGTTTTGGTGAGAAAAATGGAGAGTTCACCTTCAAAAATTTCAAATACTTCGAGACTAAGATGAATTTGAAAGTATCCTCTGCACCCATATCTTTTGAGTTTTTGAGAAAAGGTCTGAGTATAGCTCATAATTATGATATTATACACATTCATTCTCCCAATCCTCTTGCTGAAATTCTGTCTTTGTTTATTAAGAGACCTCTTATCATACATTGGCACTCCGACATAGTTAGACAAAAAATACTATATCATTTTTATAAACCTATACAGAAAGCTGTCTTAAATAAGGCCATAAGAATAATCACTACATCTCCTCATTATAAAGATACGTCAAGACAACTTGAAGATTTTAGGCAAAAATGTGTCGTTATTCCATTAGGTATAGACTTATCAAAATATGAAGATTATGTCAAAACCGTAGATGAGACTATCTTAGATGAAATTAATGCAGAAAAAAGGATTATACTAAGTATAGGTAGATTTGTTGAGTATAAAGGTTTCAGGTATCTTGTTAAGGCGGCAAAGTATTTACGAGAAGATGCAGTTGTGATGATAGTTGGACATGGACCTCTTCTGGGAAAAATAAAGGAGTTGATTAAAAGAGAAGGCCTTAGAGAGAAAGTGATACTTGCTGGAAGAGTTGATGATGTGAGACCTTACATTCAAAGGTCATACTTATTTTGTTTGCCTTCAATTTCAAGGAATGAAGCATTTGGGCTTGTACTTTTAGAAGCTCTCTTTTATGGGAAACCTCTGATTACTACGGCAGTGGAGGGTTCTGGGATGAATTATGTGAATCATCATGGGAAAACTGGTTTTGTTGTTCCACCCAAGGATCCAAAGGCACTTGCTGATGCAATAAATAAACTTCTTGATGATAGGCAACTATATGATGAGTTTTCAAAGAATGCCAGAGAGAGGTTCAAAGAGTTTGAGATGGAAAAAATCGGGCAAAAGATCATAAGACTATATGAGGAGATTTTGAGTGACAGACTACCGTGATCGTAGTGTGACTTGTCAGGATCAGTAATAACGGTGGGCCTTAGATGAAATCACTAAGATTTATAGAGTAGGGTAATTAAGGCTTTTAAGAACTGTAGACCTTATAACCCCAAGTCCCTTAGTTTCTCCAGGAGGTCTCTCTGTTCAGAGGTTAATTTCGTTGGGAACTTCGGTTGAAGAATTACATAGAGATCTCCTCTTGCATTGCCGTGAGGAAAGCCTAACCCTTTAAGCCTTAGTTTAGAACCCGGTTTGGTTAAACCTGGAACCTTGGTTTTGACTCTTTTCTTCT
>JBCNVC010000143.1:0-2830 GCA_039630395.1 Candidatus Kryptonium sp.
TCGAACCTGTGAGGGATTGAAACTATCAAAGAACACAATTTTCGTCAAGTCAACAATCGTTTGAATCGAACCTGTGAGGGATTGAAACTTTATTTTGTCGCCTGGCTTATACCTTATCCAAAACCTGTTTGAATCGTACCTGTGAGGGATTGAAACTAACACGAAATCAACATTTGATTTGATCTCGGGAAGGTGTTTGAATCGTACCTGTGAGGGATTGAAACCTTATCTGCTCGCGCTTGCTCATTTTTTAAGATATGTTTGAATCGTACCTGTGAGGGATTGAAACTGTTCAAAATCATTCAAAACATTTTCAACAACATACAAGTTTGAATCGTACCTGTGAGGGATTGAAACTGATGAGTGAGATTTTTCTTGAACAGCATTTTTCTGTTTGAATCGTACCTGTGAGGGATTGAAACACTAAATAAGTAACATCATCAGCATTTTTTATATCGGTTTGAATCGTACCTGTGAGGGATTGAAACGAATCTGTTTGCGTGTTCCGTTGCTAAAATACCTTTAAGTTTGAATCGTACCTGTGAGGGATTGAAACTAAACATTTTTGCAATAACAATGCGAAAATCAAGACTTGTTTGAATCGTACCTGTGAGGGATTGAAACGTTTCGCTTTTTCACTTTAACCGCGCGGTTAACTTAGTTTGAATCGTACCTGTGAGGGATTGAAACGAAAATGTTGTCTGTAAATTTAATCATTTTGTAGTCGTTTGAATCGTACCTGTGAGGGATTGAAACGGCGTTTTATTCTCAAGAACTTTAGAAAATTTTGACCTTGTTTGAATCGTACCTGTGAGGGATTGAAACCTTGCGATGCTTGCCTTGGTCTTGCCTTGCTTTTGCTTGGTTTGAATCGTACCTGTGAGGGATTGAAACACTGGTAAGTATGCGAGAGTAGTTATATTGCTAGTTTGAATCGTACCTGTGAGGGATTGAAACGAAAATCTTGATTTAATAACCTTTAAAGCATTCTCAAGTTTGAATCGTACCTGTGAGGGATTGAAACCAAAAATTTTCCCGTCTCTTACCTCAATTTTGCTCTTGTTTGAATCGTACCTGTGAGGGATTGAAACAATGGTAGCAAAATGTGCTGAATAAAAACGATTTGTTTGAATCGTACCTGTGAGGGATTGAAACGAGAAAATGGGAATGATGATTTTCCAGTCCCTGGAGGGGTTTGAATCGTACCTGTGAGGGATTGAAACATTTTCATAAAAGGTAAAACAGGGAATGTGCAATACGTGTTTGAATCGTACCTGTGAGGGATTGAAACTGGATTATGAATACGCAAAGATAAGCTCTAATACTTTGTTTGAATCGTACCTGTGAGGGATTGAAACGGGAGTTCTCCATAGTATTCTAAATATGCAACTTTACGTTTGAATCGTACCTGTGAGGGATTGAAACTCGTCAAAAGTCGTTAATCGTCGTCGGAAAACGGTTTGAATCGTACCTGTGAGGGATTGAAACGCCCCTTTAAAATGAGGCAAAAAATAAATTCGCAGGTGTCCTGTTTGAATCGTACCTGTGAGGGATTGAAACGTTATTTTGAAGTTGGATATTGAAAAAACGATTAAGGTTTGAATCGTACCTGTGAGGGATTGAAACACCTAATAAAACCATCCAAACGCCCGCTTAATACAATAGTTTGAATCGTACCTGTGAGGGATTGAAACCATTTTTCGGCACAGTTTTTGATGGTGGGGTTAATTTGTTTGAATCGTACCTGTGAGGGATTGAAACTTTAACATTTTTCCATCTGTCTATCACAACATATAATCGTTTGAATCGTACCTGTGAGGGATTGAAACTTGACAATAGCAATGCTAATATATTATATATATTGGTTTGAATCGTACCTGTGAGGGATTGAAACTTGAAATTTAGAACAAGTAGAATAACCCTTGCGTATTGTTTGAATCGTACCTGTGAGGGATTGAAACTCAGCTTTTATTCTCACTTCATATGGCGGTTCTCCGATGTTTGAATCGTACCTGTGAGGGATTGAAACATGAATTTTTAAGAAAAGCTAATGTATTTTTTTACCAGTTTGAATCGTACCTGTGAGGGATTGAAACAGTAGAATATGCAAAAATTCACCAAGACTTGCCCGTTGAAGTTTGAATCGTACCTGTGAGGGATTGAAACGACACAACAAAAATTTGCAACAAAACGACTTAACAGTGTTTGAATCGTACCTGTGAGGGATTGAAACTAAATCGTTTTTTGATTTAATAGCAATCCGATTGCGGGTTTGAATCGTACCTGTGAGGGATTGAAACCCTTTTGAAAAGGATATTTATCGGGAAGCTCTCCGCGGTTTGAATCGAACCTGTGAGGGATTGAAACTTGTGTATCTGTCAATTTTTTCTTTTATCGTCTCCTGGTTTGAATCGAACCTGTGAGGGATTGAAACAAAAGAGAAATTAAAAAATCAAATTACCATAAAAGAGGTTTGAATCGAACCTGTGAGGGATTGAAACGGCGAAGGTTCAAATCCGCTTCCTCCGCATCTTCTACGGTTTGAATCGAACCTGTGAGGGATTGAAACTAATCTGGCTTCCCCCTCAGTTACGACCACATTTGGGGGTTTGAATCGAACCTGTGAGGGATTGAAACACGAAGATCCCCTTGGCTCATTCTTTAGCTTAATCATTGTGTTTGAATCGAACCTGTGAGGGATTGAAACAACTTTAACCTAATCGTTTTTATAGCGTCCTCTAAGTTTGAATCGTACCTGTGAGGGATTGAAACAGTATTTATAAGCACAATGTGATCTGCATCACATTCTTTGTTTGAATCGTACCTGTGA
>JBCNVC010000144.1:0-1876 GCA_039630395.1 Candidatus Kryptonium sp.
GCTATCCTATTGAAGTTTTTGATGAGATGCAGTATGAATATCTAATGAAGTTTGCGGAAGAGGAAGAGAATGAGGAAAAGCGAGAGAAGGAACGGGCAAAGGTGATTGAAAGATTAAATCTTTATCCCTTGACCGCACAAGTTGTTGCAATTGGTATGCTTAATGTTGATTCGTCACAGGGCGTTGTGCTTTATCAATCAAACGAGAAAGAGGAATGGGAGCAAGAGATCGAAAAGGTTTTAAATATTTTTGCGCCGGATGAGTTAAGAAAAGATAAGGTTAAGATAAAGTTTATATCAGGAACGGAGAGAGAAATAATTCAAAGGTTTTGGAACTACATTTCAAAGTTTAGGATATTTATTACATTCAACGGGCGTGGGTTTGATTGTCCATTTTTGATGCTAAGGTCAGCGATTCTTGGAATAAAGCCAACTCGTGATCTTATGGAGTATAACAGGGCTAAGCGCGAGCCACATATTGATCTACTTGATGAATTTACATTTTTCGGGATAACGAAAAAGTTTTCTCTTGATTTTTATTGTAAAGTTTTCAATATAGAAAGTCCTAAAACACATGGGATAACAGGACACGATATAAATCAACTTTTCAGGGAAGGCAAATTCAAAGAGATAGCGCAGTATTGTATGTATGATATAATTGCCGAAGCAGAATTATTTTTCAGATGGGAACGGTTTCTAAATCCTCAAAACTTTAACTTCAATGCTCAAGTTTGATTATCAACAAACTCAATTGATGATATGAAATTAACAAAATCGCAAAAACAAGCGGTAGAGTCTCAAAAACATCTGGCTGTTACTGCAAGCGCCGGTTCCGGGAAAACGACGGTATTAATTGCGAAATATGTAAAAATTCTTGAAGATCTTATGAATGAAAGGTTAGATACATCTGATCTTGAAGATTTGAGCGATATTGTTGAAAGCGTAGTTGTTATAACTTTTACAGAAAAAGCTGGAAGCGAATTAAGAAGGCGAGCAACTGAGGCAATAGAAAATAAAATAAAAGAAGCACTTGAAAAGAACGATCTTGAAAAATTGAGAAATTTTGAAAAACTAAGGGATGCTATGCCTTCGGCAATTATTGGGACGATTCATTCGTTTTGTGCAAGGATACTTCGTGAGTTTCCCATAACTGCCGGGGTTGATCCTAACTTTGTGATCCTTGAGGGTGCAGAAAGGGATCAAGTAATTGACATAATAATTGAAGAAAAGGTAAAAAAATTTATAGAGCGTGGTGACAAAAACTCGGAGAATCTTTTTGAAGTGATTGAGCGTATGAAAATCAACAACTTTTACAAGTTTATGAAGAAGCTTGTTTCATCAAGGGAGCTTGTTGAAAAGATCAAAGATGAAATTTATAGCAAGGATAGCAGTAAGATACTTGAAAGATGGGAAAATATGATTCGCACATATGTTTATAGAGTTTTCAGAGAAAGCAGTATGGTAGGGATACTTTCAAATTTGTCTAAAGGTGTGTTTTCAGGTAATGCCAATTTCGCTAACAAGGCAGGTGAGTTTGAATGGCAAGTGAAGAGCAATATCGTTGAAGAAGCATATAAAACCTTTAATTATATCGTTTCCAAGTTTATTTCTAAAATTTTTAAAAAGGATGGGAAACTTTCCAGTAAAGCTGAAGAGGCGTTAGAGGAACTGCCTGAGGTTGAAAGAACGAAAGTATCACAAATGTTAAGTATCATTAAGAGAGTTTACAAAGACATTGTAGGTTTGCGAATAGATGAGTTTGAGCAACTTAAGGGGCAACAACTTGATCATATAGAAAAAATAAAGGTGATAATTTCGCTTTACGATGAGATAAATCAGGAGTATGAAAACTATAAGATTCAGAATGGTTATCTGGA
>JBCNVC010000144.1:1886-2758 GCA_039630395.1 Candidatus Kryptonium sp.
TGACGATGTCAGGAAAAAACTCGCGAATCAATTTAGATACATAATGATTGATGAGTACCAAGATACAAACCATTTGCAATACGAGATTGTTAAAAAGTTGATAAACGAATTTTCGGGAAATACGAAACTTTTTGTGGTTGGGGATGATGAACAAAGCATTTACGGGTTCAGAGGCTCGGATGTTGAAGTTTTTAGCGTTACAAAGAACGAAATAATTGAAAGAAATGGTGAAGAGGTACCTTTGAGTGAAAGTTTTAGGCTCTTGAAAGGGATAGCTGCTTTCGTTAACGCTGTTTTTGAAAAGATAATGGGAGAAAAAATAAGTATTTACGAGGTTGAGCATAAACCAATAGTTGTGGGTAGGGATATTGACGATGACGGCATTGTTGAATTGCTTGTTGTTAAGAAAGATTCCACAGAGAAAGAAGAAGATGACGAAAGCGTAGAAGCCAATTTTGTTGCCCAAAGAATTTTAGGCTTGCTTGAAGATGAGAAAGCTTATGTATATAAAGATGGGCTGAAAAAGAAAGTTGAGGCTGGCGACATAGCGGTTTTGATAAGGAACAGAAATGTTTTAAAACCGCTTGAAAGTGCATTCGTCAAATTAGGTATTCCATATATCGTTTCGGGTGGGATTGGATTTTATCAAACGCAAGAGATTTACGATTTTTTGAATTATCTTAAGTTTCTTGTTAATACGAACGACGATGTTGCGCTCGTTGGGATTTTGCGGTCTCCGTTTTTTGCCGTAAGTGATAGGGAAATCTTCAATATTTCAGTTTATGGTGAGGGTTCCACATTTTGGGAAAAAGTGAGAAATTATGTAAGCCGAGATACAAAGCCATTGGCATCAGATAAATTGAAAAACGCAG
>JBCNVC010000145.1:0-2741 GCA_039630395.1 Candidatus Kryptonium sp.
CTTCCAGTACGATCTACCGTACAGTTATTTAAATTACTACATACCACAAAGCCATTGGCATAGCGAATTAGATAAATTGTTTCTGAATAAGGCGTATACAAATGAGCATTATCTATCCTCTTTATAGGAAACCAGCTATGACCTACTGATAGATCCTGCCTAGCACCTAATAATTGAGTGTAATTTTCGTTATCTACAATTCTATTGCCTCCTGTCATTGCCTTTCTAAAAGCGTCAACAGCCATCATAGTAGCCCAATTGAGGAAATTTCCACTCCATCTTCCAGTAGAGGAATAGCATTGATGATCACTTGTGTAGCTAACAGGCTTAAATACACCATTATCGTGATCGTATGTATAACATTTATTAGGATCAAAATATCCGTAATACTTCTGTGTATTGTTATAACAATTACTCACGTGTCTTCCGCCGAGAGTATACCTACAGGACGCGGGATTACAACTATAGTTTCCCGTTAGATTGCCAGTGCACGAAATATCAGGGTGAGCTGCGCCTTGCATTGGAGTTTCAATGGAAAGCATGATCATAACATTAGGCGGAACCTCTTGACCCACTATGGGTGGAGAATAACAATAATCACTCATACCGCCTGAAAGAGGTTGGGTCTCACGAAAAACCAGGGAAGAAATTATGAGAACCAATCCAAGGAAAAATCTTTTTAATAAATCAAAAGAAAAGGTAGGCAAGTTTATTTTCATTTTGATCCCTCCTATTTGAGGGTTCCTAAAATTTAATTATAATTACCTTTTATAGAAAAGTAAAGAAAAATATCTTCCCGCTTGTTTAATTAATACCAAAGTTTTAAAATATCCCACGATATGGCAAATGATTTTATCTATGATAAACTTGACACATAAATCTTGATAAATAATGAGTTACGTTAACCCCTCAAAACCCTGTCAATACTATGATGAGGGAAAGATGATTGATATGATAACCCTGAAAAATGGATTAATTCTTGAGATCTGGGATTATTCAAGAAAACTTGCTGGAGATAGATGGCTTGTTGGATTTTTAGCTCAAATTGGAATTACCCCCAGTAAGGAAGATTTCTCAAACATCCTCTACTACGAATATTTCATGAAGAACACCGATGGAAAACTTTATTACCGCTATTCTAAAGAGAGAACTTTTGTGCCAGAAGAGGAAGTCAGCAGAGTATTTAATGAGATTAAAGAGAATTTTCTAAAGGCTGTTTTGCCCTACCTCTCAAGTCCTGATTTCCCAGCAAGTCTTTTAAAAAGAGAGGTTGCTCTTTATGAGAGAAAGGTAGATTGGGAGCTCTACAGAGAGGCAAAAGAGAGGGAAGAGGAAGAGCTTGAAAAGTTATTTAAAGACAGAAAGGTCCTTTAATTGACCCCTAAAGAGTCCGCTTTGGAGTCCTTTGATGGCATCTCAGAGGTTTCATTATTAATTGGTTTTTCATCGATTTTGTCTGAACCATCAGGCTCTTCTCTGTTTTCAAACTCCAGATAGTCCTCTTTAATAATCCCGCGTTTTTTCATGATGAAATAGATTAGCCTTGATCTTCTCTCAACGAAGCTACTTTGACTTAGAGGTGAGTATTTAATAGGATTGGGTAAGACTGCAGCAAGGCGAGCTGCCTCCCAGGGGCTTAGTTGGGAGGCATGTTTCCCAAAGTAGTGTCTTGAAGCCATCTCAATGCCAAAGATTCCCTCTCCCCATTCGGCGATGTTAAGATAAATCTCAAGAATACGCTTCTTGCTTAGACTGTTTTCTATACGATAGGTAAGGATCGCCTCATGAATTTTTCTCACAGGATTCCTCGAAGGATTTAGAAAGAGATTCTTTGCCGTTTGCTGTGAGATGGTACTTCCCCCGTATTTTATCTTACCTGCTTGAAGATTTTTTTCTATTGCCTTTTGTATCGCCTCAAGGTCAAACCCGGAATGTTTGTAAAACTTATCATCCTCTGCAATCAACACTGCCTTTATGAGAAAGGGGGAGATTTTACTTAAAGGCACCCAAACCTGTCTCACCCTAATGTTCTTTCCCTCACGTTCCCACTGCTTGATTCTGAACTTCATCATAGCGGTAAGCTTTGGGTTCTCTCGCTTTAAGTGATCAATGGGTATAAACCAGGGATAAAGGAAAAGGTAAACCAAGACTACGAAAATGGCTGAAAAAACGAAGATTTTGAGCAATTTCATTGGAAAGCGTTGATTACTTGAAGCTCAATGTTATTGGCTTTAGAGTGAATTAACTTTAAAAAGCGCGCCCGGAGGGACTCGAACCCCCAGCCTTTGGATTCGTAGTCCAATTCTCTATCCAGTTGATCTTAGTGCTCAGATATCGGGGCGGTCAGATTTGAACTGCCTTCCCCCTGCTCCCCAGGCAGGTGCGCTGCCAGGCTGCGCTACGCCCCGATTATTAACCTTGCTCTGTCAACTTTGCAAAGCCTTACTTCAAGAAGCTAAGACTAATTTTAGTTAAACTTTAACAAATTTCAAGCACTGCCTCTAAAAACCAAGCAACATAAATTATTACGGTTTGATCAACAACGGCATACCGAGTAGAGGCCATAAAATTACAATAGACAGGGTAAGCACTACTAATAAAATGATACTCATGGGGATACCATGTTTGAAAAATTCCATGGGTGTAAACTGGTTAGAACCGTAGGCAATGGCATTTGGTGCTGCACCAATCAGAAGGATAAAGGGCATACCAGCAGTTACCAAAGAAGCGTAGAAAATAAC
>JBCNVC010000146.1:0-2727 GCA_039630395.1 Candidatus Kryptonium sp.
ACAACAACTTTCCCGTTTTCCCTTCTTATTGGAACACCAAGATATTGATCCATAATAAGTAAGTTAAGATATGAAACCACGCCCTTATCAATTTTTTCATTTTTCAAATCGACAGTTTCAAAATCAATCTCTAAAATGGAACTATCTATCCAGGAATCGCGAATAATATAATTTCGCTTTAAAATTTCATATGCTCGCCCGAAGATAATTGAATCATTTATTTCAACAGCTGTATGCATATGCGATTGAGTTTATTCCATGTGTATGTTCTAATAATATTCCATCTTTGATGGTAGTCAACAGGTGTAAATATAACGAATGAATTGTTTTCATTAATTTCTCTCTCGGTCAAATTATCAACTATAACGAAATTAGCGTGGGAATTTATATATGATTCAAGCGGACGCCAAGCATTTCCATCGTAATAATGAAGTTTCATAAATCGTTCATCCACCACACCAGGCATAAGTTCTGTTCTAACGGAGCTTTCATCTCTATATTCAATTCTTAATCTTTACCTTGAATTTTGAATTAGATGGATATGGAATAAATTTGAAAATCCTTTTAACAAATTTACCCTCTGATAAAATCTTGGCAGGAAGAAATGGATGAATGCTATCAGGATTAACCTAAACTGTCATGCTATCAAGTCCTTGAATATCATAGAACCACATCGTACATAAAGTTCGCCCAATTTTATCAACAAAATGATAAACTGTATCAGTTACAGTAATTTTTAAAGTCGCTTTGTTAATCTCACCAGGCCAAAAGCCTGAAAGCCATTTATAAAGGAAGTTTCTTCTCACAGTGAAATAATATCTTAATGCCTCAACCTGTTCTTCAAACTCTGGATTTGTTCCCCATTTAAACTCATCTTTATAAACATATCTCTTTATTGCCGAATAATATTGATCAACAAGCTGGTTCATTTTCTCTTCAGTAAAGACATTTGCAAGAACTGAATCAAGTCGCTGTTTGAATCTGTTAAAGAGAACCTGATTTTGGAAAAACTTTGTTTTTAGAGGATTGCTTGGACCGTGGTTTGGAAGCATATACCAGTATTTAAATCTATCATTCAATAATCCAAATGGATATGGCAATCTTGAATCCCCATCTCGTCCAAAAGAAAGATCATAATCCCAAGGGATTATCAACCATTTGTCAGTAGATGGCTCGTGATATAAATAATAATTTTTATTATATGTATCTCCCATATGGGTAAGGGTATTCAACACAAACCAATTTAACACCGACTCGCTGAAAAACTTTCTATCAATAAACTCATGAAAATTTTCAACTGATGCTTCGTTTATTTCTCTTATTAGTTGAATTAAATCAACATAGTTACTGTCCTCTGGAAATTTTTTCTTATAGCAACGATAATAAAATGATGAATCAGCTGGGATAAAAAGGTTCCCACAGTGATAATCATCTGAAACTTCATAAAGTGTTCCACCAGGCGAAAATCCAAAGCGTTCAGGATTTCGTTTAAGGGTTTCATCAATTCTTTCAACGAAAAGATAAGGCCCATAATTTTTGTCATTGATATAAAGATTTGCATAATAAGTTACTGGTCCTATCATCCTCATTTCCCGACATAAATCCCAAGTTAGTTGCTCGCACATTAGAGATTTATCAGTATACATTGCATTAAATCCCATCCTCCGCCAACCTTCAAACTCATTCGCTCTGCTAAATCTGATATAAAAAGGCTTTTTAGGAAAATATCTTGAACTATGCCCCTTGAACCTTATTTCGCCCCAACGCTGTAAAGTGCCACGGAGACGAACCTCATTGGAATATAAGTGTTGTCCCATATACTCCGCGAATAGAGAAGATATAAACTATCAGGATGAATATAAAAGTGAAAATTCCCAACTTGAACAAAGGTTACCAATTATTATAAAAAACATCCGATCCACACAATAACCCTTTTCATAAGCCAAATCAATAAGCTTTTCTGCTAAAAACTTAATAAAAAACTTTATCAATGTCAATAGTTCAAAAAGTCAATTTTAGATGGATGCGAGGTTCAAAAAATACTTAAGGAATTAAGAAAATTTTTCTGCATATTAGCAAAGCACCATCCAAAAGTTGAATTTGAACTTTTAAAATTTTATCTTTAAATAGTTGAAAACAAACTTAAAAGGTTGAATATAGCTGATTGCTACGCTGTTAAACATAATCGCAGGCAAATTGTCACATGAGCTTCAGAGTTTATGTAATTTTACTAATGTTTCTGCCTCTCTTATTGCTCGCGAAGAATTCCAAGCAAAACTTTAATCATATCGTACAGGATAATTTATTCCCATCCGATACCACTTTAATCAGTGTTGATTCAACCGAGATTGATTCCACGGCTCGCTTAAAAATTTTCAACAAAAAATTCAAACTTAAATCTTACATTCAACTAAATTCTTTCAAACCTCATCCTCTGCTTTTTGTACCTTCAAACTTAGTCACTCGGGAGATTTCAACTGATTCAACTGGCAAATTTGTCAAAGTAGTTGAAAAAATCGCTGGCACAGAACGCACATTCCCACTTGTTATTCCGCTTGAGAAATATATCCAACTTCGCCTCGAAGAAAATAGAAGAAAATCTTGGATTGAAATTGCACAAAGATACGAAAGAAAACAAGAAAAAGATGATATTGAACGACTTTTCGGTAGCATAACAAATATCCAAATACCAGTCCCTGCAAATCCAATTTTAAGCATATTTGGTCC
>JBCNVC010000147.1:0-2716 GCA_039630395.1 Candidatus Kryptonium sp.
AACAGGAGATTATCCAAAGAGAATACCCTCTTGTTTCAGGAGGAAATAAATTCCTCGTTGGAGATCGCTTCGACTTTTTATAACCACTTAAAAGTGGCTTTACCAGAGGAACTATTCAAGAAGATTTACATATATTACCTCTGTGACCAGGCTAAAATTGAGATAACTCTGGTCAAGGTGATTAGAAAAACTCTTTCGAACAGAGATTATTGGAGGGACATAACCGCTGAGGATTCCCATAGGCTCTATCAAGTGGAGAGGGAGTTTTGGAGAGAGAATCACAGATACAAAGGTATCTTGAGGTTTTATGAAAGTCAAGATGGAGTGCTTTTTGCCATTATGGAGCCTAAATACAACATTCTACCAATCCTCTACAAACATTTTGTAAGGCGGTTTCCCAGGGAGAGATTTTACATCCTCGATAAGCGCAGAAACATTCTCTTTAAATACACCCAGATGAGGCCTGAACTTCTCTGGGTGGATGAGGTTTTAATCAATGAGATGCCTCTCAAAGATGAATACGTAGAGTATTGGAAGAAGTTTTTCAGCGAAATAGCTGTTCCAGAGAGAATTTCCTTTGAGAGACAGAGAAATAAACTACCCTTGAGAGTTAGAAAATACATGACCGAGTTTGTTTGAATGTTTTGGAAGGAGGGTCTTTACAAAAGATAAAAATAGACTAAATTGTATAAGTTATATAACATTAAGCATATATAGAGAGGGAGGGCTATGCGTTATAAGGAAATTTTCCTTCTCAAAGTTCTTTTTCTTTTTTATCTCATGATTTTTTCCCCAAGTTTTTGCCTTTCGGAAACGATAAAATTTTCCCCACTTCCTCACCTACCAAAAGAGGTCCTGATAGGGAATTATCTTCCCTTGATTGATTTAATAAAGAAGAAAACAGGGTTACCCATAGAGCTTCACTACGAAAGGGATTACCAGAAGATGTTAGCCGACTTCAAGGCAGGAAAAATCCATATAATCACCGCTGGTCCTTTGCCATATGTGATATTGAAGAAGGATTATCCCCAGGCAGAGGCAATCTTACACTTCAAGGAAAAGGATGGAACTGCAGTTTATGACTGTACTTTGTTTACCTCCCACCGGGGACCAGATAATGTCAGAAGATTGAAAGGTCCGATTGCTTTACCTCAAAAATTAAGCACCTGTGGTTATTTCTCTGCAAGCATTATCCTCTCTTCCGAAGGTAAGAACCTCGATAAAATGGGTTACACCTATTTTGAAACTCATCACGAGGTAGCAGAGGCAGTAATCAAAGGGACACACGAGGCAGGCTGTTTAAAGAGCGATATTGCAGAACAGTATAGAGGCTTTGCCATTAAGTTTTTAAAACGCAGTCCCAAGTGGCCAAGTTTTTCAATCATCGTAAACACGAAAATTTTAAATCCTGAGCAGATAAAAAAGATTAAACTTGCCCTTATCAATTTAGAACAGGAAGAGGCCAAAAATTTAGTTGCTGGAAAGCATGGGTTTGTTGAAGCAAAGGAAAAAGATTTCAACATTGTGAAAAAGTATGAGAGACATTTCCCAAAAGATTAGGAAATATCTTTATCTACCAATTAGGCATCATTCAATAACTACAATAGTAGTTGCCCTATCTTTGCTGATTTTAGGGAATGTCTACATTAGGAGAACGTACGAAAAAGAGATATCGATGCTTCTTGATAGAACAACAGATATAGTCTCATCTATGTGGAAGTCGGTTACCGAATCTCATAAAGAGACAATGGCATCACACTATAGGTACTTGGTTCTTGAGCCTAAAACTCTTGAAATACTAAAAAAAGCCTATTCGTCTGATTCTGTTGAAAGAGACAAAGCAAGGGCTGAGTTATTCCAGCATTTGTGGGACGATTACGAATATATTAAGAGGGAATTTAAAATTCTCCAATTTCACTTTCATACACCGGATTGCAAATCTTTATTACGTTTCCACGCACCTTTTCAATATGGAGATGATCTAAGAACCACCAGACCAGCCGTATGTTTTGTCAACCAGGAGAAGAGACCAATGTTTCTCTTTGAGATGGGCAAATTTGCCTCAGGATATAGGTATATCTTTCCGATTATAGATAACGATGGTAATCATTTAGGAAGTGTGGAAATTTCAAGATCCTTTGAATCTTTGAGAAAAACCCTTAGTGAGGTTGACCCAAGTTCTGAGTACATTTTGTTGTTAAAGGAGAAAACCGTTTTCTCAAAGGTAGTTGAGGCCTTTCGAAAGTACTATAGTGCTGCTCCAAATATTTCTGGTTGGTTGATTGAACATCCCTTAGGCGAGCCTGTTTTCGAGGTAAAACCCCTCTCACCAGAATTCAAAAAGGTATTTGAAAATTTAGGAAAAAATAGAGAATTTAAAAAGCTTATTAACAGTGATAAGGACGGCACAATTGCCTTTGCCTACCATGGTGAGTACTACAAGATAACTCTTCTTAAAATCAGAGAATTCGGATCACCGGAGCCCTCCGCAAGTCTCTTAGTTATATCTCCATCTCAGGATATAAAAATTATTAAAAGAAATATGATGAAAGCGCATTTTTTATACACCTTGGCAATGATTTTATTTTTAGCAATTTTCAACACTTTTTTGAGACAAGTGTCCTACATTCAACATACTCAAGAGAAGCTTGAGACCATAACATCCTCCATGGGAAGTGGTCTTTTGGTTGTTGACGAAAGAGGTGTTATAACCATG
>JBCNVC010000148.1:0-2696 GCA_039630395.1 Candidatus Kryptonium sp.
GCAGTAAAGGATAGAAAGGTATTCAACAGAGTACTTGACAAAGGTTTGTCGAAATGGCTTAAAGATCTTCCTCACAGAGACGTTAAAAGAAAGTCTTCCTCTGTTAAACAGACTAGTCTATTCTAAGGTTACTCCTTGAATTCAAAACCTTCCTTTTGAGCTAGTTGTCTCATCTTAACCAAAGCCTTCTTTTCAATCTGTCTAATTCTCTCACGAGAAACCTTAAAAATATAACCAATTTCCTCCAAAGTGTAACCCTCGTACTCACCTAATCCAAATCTCATACGTATGATCTTTTCCTCTCTGGGAGAGAGTGTAGAGAGAAATTTTTTGATTTTATCAGAGATATCCCTTTTTCTTGTCTTTTCATAGGGAGATGGACTCTTTTTGTTTTCAATGAAATTACCTAAGGTACTTTCCTCATCTCCAACAGGAGTCTCAAGGGAAACCGGATCCTTAGCCGTTTCGAAGATAACCAATATCTTTTCGTAGGGCACGTTAGTTCTTTCCGCTAATTCTTCCGGAGATGGTTCTCTACCTAATTCTTTAGAGAGTTCATAAAAGGTCTTGAAGACATGATTTCTCAATTCAAGAAAGTGAACAGGTAATCTGATAGTTCTGGTTTTGTCAAGAATAGCTCTGGTGATGGATTGTCTAATCCACCAAGAGGCGTACGTACTGAACTTATTTCCCTTTCTGTAATCAAAGCGATATACCGCCCGCATAAGGCCTAAGTTTCCCTCTTGAATGAGATCTGCTAGACTTAATCCTTGACGCATGTACTTTTTGGCTATAGAGACCACCAATCTCAGATTGGCTTTCACCATCTCATCTTTGGCTATTTCAATTTGACGTATGTATTTCTTTAGTTCTGAACAAAAATTTTGAACCTTTTTATCGCCTTTGTATTTTTCATAACATCCTTTGTATAAATTTTCGAAATAATTAACATAACTCTTTTTTGGTTTAAAGTTAGGATCTTTCTTTTTCCATATTTCAATTATGGTTTTAGCCTCGGCAATTTCCGGAAGATTTAACTTAACTTGCATTATGAGATTAACTATGGCTTCAAAACCCTCTCGAATCCTCTTAGAGAGTTCCTCTTCTTTTTCAGGGGTCAAAAGCTCATATTTGCCCATCTCTTTGAGATATATAGACAGTAACTCTTCTGTGGTTGGCTCGGAAATACTCTCTTCTTCTTCAAGCTCTCCCTCTCCAAATATGGTGAGTTCCTTCATCTTGTCTTGAACTCTCTTTTCAATGAATTCCTCTCTCTCATAGGGATCCATTTCCTTTAACTCAATCCTATAGGTCTCTAATAGATCAAAAATCTCCTCCATTTTATCGGGGTCATTGTATTCCTCGGGCAGGAGGCTGTTAAGTAGGTCATAGGTGAGTTGCCCTGACTTTCCGAGTTCAAGAATTTTGTCCTGTAATTCTTTATTTACCATTTCTTTTTAAATCCCCTCCCTTAGAAAATGGCTCTAAATTGTATATCCGATTACAAAAAAGATAAAGCACTAAACTAAAGGATTCAATCATTTTAAATTGTAAATATCCTTTCAAATAAAGATGATTTTTAAAAGTTTATTAAATTTTTCAAGTTCTAAAAAAAACAAGGAAATCAAAGGAATTTACTGTTCATAGAAAAATCAAAGGGAAAAAGCTCATTTTTAAATTTTTTTGTAATTTTTCTTTAAATTTCTTTTTTCAAAAATAGAAATTTACATAATAAAATGTAAAAAATTTTTGTCAAGACCTTGTGACTCTATTTTCCCACGGTTGCCAAGTAAATTACTCTTTCCTCCTGTCCATCTAAATCCAGAAAGTCGGTAACATCTTCATCCAAAAAGGCTCCAACAGGGCAGGCCTTAAGTCCAAGGGCCACGGCAGTTAATAGCAGGTTTTGACATATATGGGCAACGTCCATAAATATGTATCTCAATCCCCTCTCTCCGTATTTTGCCATAGTGCGTCTCAAAACAGCACTCCATAGGAAGACTACGCTGGCAGATTCAAAAAAGGCCTGTCCCAGGGCTAATTCTCTCAAAATCTTACCAAAATTACCCTCTCTTAGTTTCTCTAAAGTGAAAGACCTAACCTCTAAATGATAAATGCCTGGAGTGAGATCTTGAGCATAATTTACAGCAAGGTAGGTCTCAATGGGATACAAAGCTCCTGCAGATGGCGCAGTTCTCAGTAGATATGGTCCAGCTTTAGCTGTAACTCCCTGAACAGCATAACAGAGTAATGCTATCTCCTCTTTACTAATGGGATAGCCTCTGTATTTTCTATCACTCCTCCTTAATCTCAGAATTTCAAAAAAATTTGGTGTTTCGGGAAATCTACTTAGAGGAAGGTCTATTCTTTCGGCCTGAGGATAGCTTTTGTAAGGAGAAGTTGGTTCAATGTATATCTCCCTTAATCCCAGAGTTTTAAAAGAGAGATCTGTCTTTTTCAAGTATTGAAAGGCATGGGTTCTCTCAAGACTCACTTGATTCCTCCTCCTTCAAATCCTCAAAGAAGAGTAGTCCTTCACTGTATTATTTGGTAAAATTCAGTTATCTTGATAATCTACCAAAGAGCTATCCTTTTCAGCTTTTAGTGCTCTCTTTTTTAGATGAATTTGAATAGCTGTTATGGCTGATGGAGTTACTCCTGGGATTCTCAAGGCTTGTCCTAAGTTTTGAGGCTTT
>JBCNVC010000149.1:0-2688 GCA_039630395.1 Candidatus Kryptonium sp.
GAAGCCAAAAATTTTATAGGGATGAAAATCTTGAACAAACAGCAAAGATGCATTCATAGTTGTTTTCGTTGTGTTTTAGGAGCTGTTTGAAAGTAGATTCTTTTGCTGACTTTTAGGGTGAGGGATGAATTTGTGTTAAAGGGTTGAATTGTAAATTAAATAAAAAAGCAAAGCGGAGGTGATTTTCATGAAATTCACGCATCATGCTTTCAAGAGGATCGGAATGCGAAGAATTGAACAAAATTTAATAGACATTGCTTTAAGGTATGGAATAAGGATTTACAGGGCTGGAGTGAAGTTTATCTTCGTTAGGAGGAAAGATATACCTAACGATTTGCCGTCTAAAATAGCGGAGAAAGTAAACGGGCTTGTTTTGGTGCTAAATCCGATCGATGATACGATCATAACGGTTTACAAAAACAAAAATGCTCTTAAGGAGATAAAGCGAAAGTTGAAAAGATATGATAAGAGTAAATGTGTGAAAGCTCCGAGAAGATGCTTTAGCTTATCGGAGGTTTTTTAAATGAGCGAAGTTTGTTAAATTTAAAAAACAAATTTTGTCGTGAGTTATGGTAAAGATTTACACTTTAACGGGGAATCCATTCGTTGATGCTGGGATCTATGTCATTTCTGAGCTTGCGGGGAAAAGGATTGAAGAAATTGAACCCGACGACTTGGAGCGTCTTTATCCAGGTCTTGTTGATCTTTATTTTACTAATGAATGGAAAAGGATGCTTTATTCAATTTTTCCTAATCATCCTGTCACGCATACGACAGGTAGTAGAGAGCGATATCGGGATTTTTTAAATGGTCTTTTTCAAGATTTGAAGCCGTTGGGAAGTTCTGGGAGTTGTGTTGCTTGTGGTCGCAGGGATAAGACGAATGTTGAGAGAAAATCTGGAGTTGGCAGGGATCTTGTTCCGTTGACTGGATCAGCTGATCTTGTCAATTTTTTCCCTATGGGTTCGCTTGGGCTTGAGATATGCTCGGCATGTTTGCTTGCTATTCAATTTATGCCGATATTTTTGCACTATTGCGGTGGAAAATTTTTGTTGTTGCATTCAAACTCGGAGAAGGTATCAAGGTATTGGGCAAAGAATTGTGTTACGAATTATCACAAACAGATTACGCTAAATAATTTTACTGGTTGTTATTCAAGTGACTTTAGAGATCCGGTGAATTCATTTTTTAGAAGTATTGAGGAGATAATAATAAAATACGATGAAAATTGGATTGACGAGGATGTTTTTATACGGTTTTATTATTTTAGCAACTATGGTCAAAGCCCATCGGTAGAGATCTTTGATGTTCCAACGCCTGTTTTCAGGTTCTTGGCGTATGTAAAGCAAGTAAATGCGTATGGGGATTGGAAAAGAATGATTGATGAAGCTTCTTTAAATGGGAAGAACGAAATTTATAACAAATTGCTCAGAAACGAAAGCATAGTTAGATATTTTTTGAGCAAAGACAGAGAAATTAGAGGTAATAGGGAACTTTTAAAATTTTACTTAAAGGAGGTAAGGGAAATGGACGAAAAAAGGATCAACGCAATAAGGGAACTTGGGGACAAAATTGCAGATGTAATCAGATCTCTTGATTCAATCAAGCGGCTTGGACAGATTGAAATGGCACAGAGTTTTTCGGATTTTAGAAGTGTGCTGTTGCGTTTGGAAAGACATGATGCGGTGAGGGTTGGTTTGAAGGAACCGTTGATAAGATTTGATGATTATGTTTTTATCTTCGCAGATGGAGCGAAAGTATGGAATGAAGTGAGGGATTTGTTGTTGTTTAGAATCTATGAAAGGTTGCACGACTGGCTTGTGGAAAGACAAGTTGAGGAGGGAACGGAAGAGTAAATTATTAAAAACAAATTTCATCAGGAGGTGAAAAATCATGCTTATGGCGACTGGATATTTATTAGTTGATGCGCCTCATTCGGCGTTAAACAACGCTGGAATTGATATAAGCGAAAAGGCTGAGAACATAGTTAGAGTAAAAGTGATAAGAAAAGGAAGGGAAGTTTATCCGTATGTTTCAGCTCAGGCTTGGAGATACTGGTGGAGAATGACTTTAAAGGAGAAGTTTCGTTGGGAGCTTTCGCCGGTTGAGAGAGCTGAAAAGATAGCTTTTACTAAAGCTGATCCGTTTAAGTATCCTGATGATGATGTGTTCGGTTACATGAGGGCTGTAAAAGAGGGAAAAAAGGATAAGACATTGACTCGGGTTTCACCTTTGAAGTGTTCGCCTCTTGTATCTGTGTTAAGTTTTGAGCCGGTGCAAGATTATGGGGTTATGGCAAGGCAGGAAGGCGATCCGGTTCCTTATGAGCATGAGTTTTATTCAACAGTTTTGCAAGGTGTTTTTTCGCTTGATCTTTCACGGGTTGGGGTTTTCTATGTTAGAAGTCAGGCTGGATTTAGGAATGTTGATGAAGATATGATTAACAAAGATCCGGATCTAAAAAGCAGTTTTGATGCGTCAGGAGCTAAGAAGGTTGATGATGTTTATATGCTTCCTTCTGATGTGCGAGCTAAGAGAGCTAGGGAGGTGATTCTTTCGCTTGCTTATTTGTTCGGAGGAGCAAAGCAAACTCAACATTTAACAGATGTTGTTCCCAGGTTCATCATCATGGCGGTTATAAGAGGTGGAAACCACATATTTATGAACTTGGCTTATGATAGAAATAGA
>JBCNVC010000015.1:0-20652 GCA_039630395.1 Candidatus Kryptonium sp.
TCGTTTGTTTTCTTCATTGCTATGACATCCACGAAAGCGACGTCACTTCCACCTGACCCAAGCATTGAAGCGTAAAGAACGACGAGATCGTCACAATCACCGCCGTGAAGTTTCAAGGTTTCATCCGGATACTGAACTTTATCGACATTTACGCTTGGATCATTTACATAAGTTATAATTTTTGAAAGTTCATCAAATATAAATTTTGCTTGATAAAATTTTCTAAAAGTTGGATCCACTTTTTCAAGTGTATCTTTTCGTTCCCAGATTATTCTTCTTGTAAGTGATAAAATTTCTGGTTCATCAAATCTTAAGAAAAATTTCAAATCTTCAACATTTCCATTCCACTCATTTCTACCGCGAAGGGTAATTCTAACTTTTTTTATCTCATCAGGCATATTTATATGCGATTTGACACTGAAAGTGATAAAGGACTTGGTTTTATCCTTTATCTCCGGTTTCCCAATTCCAATTGAGGTGAAAATGGGGATCTTTTTTATCTCACGCGGTTTTAGGTGAAACTCTTCTGAATCAGCTTCAATGGTGATTAAGTGAGAATTAATATCAATTTTTGCGTTCACATTTTTATCAGAGATATTTTCAATTACAACGTATCCAATTTTTTCCTTTCTAAACTCATCAAGTAAATGTGGGAAAATTTCATCCTGAATCGTAATGCTTTTGATGCGCAATGCTTTCTCATGCCATTGGCTCATATCTATTGAAACAGAAAATAGCACTCTATCTCTTGTAAATTTATTAAATTCAATATCACGAAGAGGTGAAGCAAATATCTCATCTCGCGTTAATTTACCATCGCTCCATATTTGAGATGTATTTTTAAAGTAGGCAATGTCAAATTGTAGTGGTCCGATTCTAAATCCAGTTCCAGTTGAGATAGCATTTAAATTTCCTTTTTCTAAAAAGAACCCAGCTCTTAAAAATAAATTTTTAACAGCTTCAGCCTCAAATCCAAATAAAACATCACCAATAGAGGAGGTTTCGAAACCTGTTTTGAGATTTTTAAAATTAATGCCTACAGAAATTTTAGCCCTAAGTTTGCTTTCAATTTCAAGATTTTTAAACTTGTCTGGGAACCCGCGATCAAATTTTGAAGATAAATTCTCTATCAAAAAGGTGAGCGAAATTCGTGGAGTTAGTTCATAAAGCATAGAGACCTTTGAATTCAGAAAAGAAGATTTATAATGCTCTGTTTCAATGCCAACAAATGGAAGAGAATCGGTCAACTGAACTTTGTAAACGGTTTCTGATAAACTTTGCGATATAAATTCAGTTGATAAACCAACCGAGATTTTATCTATGGGTTTAAAAGCATACAACAGAGCATAATTTGACAAGTAAGTTATCTTTTGTTGAGCTTCGGCTTTTATAATTGAATTTCCTATGTTTATTGACAAAGTTGAGGGGAAAATTAACTCGAGAACAGCACCTGGTGAATATATGAAACCTATGCTATGTAAATGGTTCAATCGTTTTGCCATACCAAGCGAATACATTTTAATTCCTGAATAATTTGAATAATAACCTGTTAATCCAATGTTCCAATCGTAAATCCTTATTAAGCCCGCTGGATTTAGCAATGATGATAATATAGAATTCACAAATGGCGAAAATCCAGCGGTTGCGGTTGCTTGCGACGATGTAAAGTTTTGTGCTACCGCCAGATTGAGCGCCGTGAAGAATAAAACAAGACGCAGTTTCATCTGAACTTGACCTTAAAATAAAGTATTGAAGATGTAAAACTCGTTATATTCTCGGGAAATCCTGGAATGTTTATATTTCTTTTACGCTCTTGAACTATGCTAAATATAAGGTAGTTCTGTCTGTATTCGTTTGGTATAAGATTTATGATGCTTGAATCGATTTTAATTTTTTGAGTGGATAAGTTTTTGAGTTTCAAGATCATTATCGGTTTTAGATTAGATTCATTTTCCTGATATGATGGTGCACTTACGATGATATTCAAAGAATCGGCTCTTGATTTAAGTTTAAATTTTAGATCTTTTCCGGTATATTCTGGCAAACCTTCAAGCTCTTTTCTATCTGGTGTTTCAAGTTCAAAGGTTTTTTCTGAGCCTGATTTATCAACGATTTTAAACCTATGTTTCGCTGAATGTTTAAAATTAAAGTTTGCTATTTTAAGCTTATATTCAATGCCATAACTTGTGTCCATCTGGCCATGATAATAAGGCGGTATTCTTATTTTTCTTATTGATTTTTCGAGTTTTGTGTTTTCAACATAAATATCTCCAATGTCGAGTCCCCTTCTTTCACGCCAACGCCCCATGTTTATGGGTGGCGAGTTCATATCACGAAAGAGAGCATAGGTGAAAGTTGTATCGTATTTGTTTCCAAAGTTGTCTATAAATTGAGAGTAACTTAACATAATTAAACTGGGTGGATGCATCGTTTCAGAAGTTAAAAGACCAGTTTTCGCTGGATTTAAAAACTCAACGACTGATTCTGTTTCATCAAGATATATAACTTCAATTTTAAAGTTTTCTTCCTCAGGCGGTGTTATTATTATAGAATCTTTTCCACATCCTCCAAGCAGGACAATCAAAGAAAATATGTGAGGAAACAGAAATTTTTTCATTTTTTTAATGTCGTTGTTTTTCCTTGCTTTAAATTAAAAGTATAAATTAAAAAGTGCAAAGCCCAGCTTAAGCTGAGCCTTGCACCGATGAACTGCGCCCTCAGCGCTCAATCTGGTTTGCCATCTCTATTTCTATCTTTGCCACCGCGCGATTTGCCTTTTAATGAGTGAACGATGTTAGCTATTATCTTGCCTTGGTTTTCTGGGGCACTTGGATCAAGAATCCTTCCTGTAAATGGATCAATAAACCATGAATTTAAATCAAAGATAAGAACATACGGTATATTTCTGTCGGTTTCTGTAATTGTGAAATTGCCTTTAATTTTGAATTCTGTATTAACTTTGCCAGTTGTGAAGATAAAATCTTTCCAAGCGCCACTTTGATAAATTTTCCCTTTAACATAAATACTCTTTCCAAGGAATGAGTCGGGTATCGCGGGATTTACTTGTAAATCATATGGAACAATTGCATGTACTTTAAATTTTATACCATCGTAGTTCCCGGGTGGTAAACTATCAATACCAATCGGTGTAGGCTCGTTGTTTCTTAATCTTACAAAAAATGGTCCTTTAAATCTTATAGTTGGATCATTATCAATTCTTCTCATTTTTTCACGAAGTCTATTCATATCATGATCATCCCAGAGAGAATCTTCCTTGACAGTATCAATGTTTAGTTTAAATTGTATCCAACGAAGGACAATTATAGCAAAGTCAATCTTGATCGAGTCAACCTGGCCAAAGCTTTTAGCGAAAGTTATGGCACCCGTTGTTTCTCCTTTTAAAGTAAGCTCAACTGGGACAGAACTTGTTGATGGCTCTGTTCCCTTTGTGCAAGCATTGATTAAGATTGCAAATATAATCAAGGTAAGAGTAAATAATTTCTTCAACATGGCAACTTGTAAATTTTGTTTTTAAAGTTCTCACAAGATAACTAAAGCAATTAATATGCCAGTTGGACGATAAAACAAAATTATTAATTTTCAATTACTATTTCTGGATTCAAATGCTTGGTTTGATTTTGAATTTGCTGGGTTTAAAAATTCCCATCGCTTATCCCCAGTTTCTCGACGGTGATTTCCCCCTTTTTAAATCTTGTGGCGAATTCCTCAAGATAAAAATGGTATCTTGCTGGTAAGTTTTTGTATTTTAGCCTAATTATAGATTTAATTTCCTCCTCTGATTTACAGTTGGCTATGTTTTCAATAAAGTTATGTATATAATCAGTTATTTTCTTTTTCAACCTTTCTGATGCTTCGTGGTCATTTCCGGTGATTTTTAATGATGCTTTATTTATGTCAAATTTGCATTCGTATAAATTCTTGAAGCAAAGTCCACGAAGGTATTCCCCAACAGTTCCTCTGTTTAGTCCGAGTTCATTGGCAGTTTCTGAGATTGAGCTATGTGAAAATTTTTTCTCACGAAGTAAAGTTAAAATTTCTTCTTCTATATCTATTTTACCTTTTGCTGATTTTGCGATTTCCTCCGGAAGATCTTTTAGTTGAATTAATTTTCTCCCTTCAGATTTTGCAAATATTATTGCTCTTTTTATCGCATTTTCAAGTTGTCTTACATTCCCTGGCCATTCATAATTTAAAAATGCAATCATTACAGCTGAGGAAAATTTCATATCGCTTGCCTTAAATTTTTTTAAAAAGCGTTCAGCAAGAAATTTTATGTCTTCTCTTCTCTCGCGCAATGGAGGAATATGAATCCTTACAACATTTAATCTATAATAAAGATCTTCCCTGAAACTTCCTTCCCTTATTGCTTTTTCAATATCGCGATTTGTCGCTGCAATAATTCTAACATTAACCTTCAGAGTTTCAACTCCGCCGATCCTATTAAATTCCCCAGATTGAATGATTCTTAAGATCTTTGCTTGAAATGATTCGGTTGTTTCAGCAATTTCATCTAAAAATATCGTTCCACCGTCAGCTATTTCAAATAAACCTTTTTTCCTTTGGATTGCCCCCGTAAAAGCGCCCTTTTCATGCCCAAAGAGTTCGCTTTCAAGCAATGTTTCTGGAATAGCGGAGCAATTTATTGTGATAAACTTTCTATCTTTTCGCTCGCTCAACCTATGTATTGCCATTGCAACAAGCTCTTTCCCCACCCCGTTTTCTCCAGTTATCAAAACTGGAACATCTGATGGAGCAACTTTTTTCACTATTGAAATTATCTCTTCCATTTTGCCACCCTTTGAGAAAACTATTCCCTCAAATTCATCTCTCTCGGTCTCATTAGTGATGTTGAATTCGGATAAATCCTCAAATTTTGATGTCAGTTCCTTCATTTCGTTATAAGTTTTTTCAAGATTCTTAATAGCCTCATCACGTTCAGCAACAAATTTTAAGTTTTCAATCTCTTCTTGTAGCTGAATTATTTTTAACTCTTTTTCTTTGATCATATCTTCAATTTTTCTTTTCTCTTCATCAAATTTGATCGCTTTTCGTCGTTCAATTTCAAAGTTATAGATGATCCCTGCAAATAACGAAAATAATGTCGCAAACAAGGGATAAACAGAAACTGAAATGCCAAGTTTAAATAAGAGGAGCAAGATAAGCAATAAGGCAGAAATCACAGTAAATTGAAATAACAAAATTCTGAAAGCAGTTAAGATATGTCCAAGTGAAAGCAGATGTAATATCAATAGCGAGAATAGTAAAGATATGGCAAAATTTAAAATTGGGGTGGTTTCAGTTAGAAATTTTTTCTGAACAATTGTATTAAGTGCCATAATATGAAGTCCAGTGGTTGGAAACTTATCTTGGAATGGAGTTCTTATAGTTTGTCCAAGCGCTTCGCTGTAAATGCCAATAAATACAATTTTATCTTTAAAACTATTTAAATCAATTTCAGGTTTAAGCCCTGATTTAATTGCGTCATAAGATTTTATGAAATCAAGGATTGAATACATTTTTAAAGCATCTGTACCGCCAGTGTGATTTATCAACATTGTTCCATTTTTTATAGGTATCTTAACATCACCGAGAATGATTGAACTTTCGAAAACTTTTATTGAATCCCGAGGAATACCATAATATATCCGTGCGAGTTCAAGAGAAATTGAAGGTAAATATAGATCTTGGGAAACCTGAACAAGTAAGGGAATTTCATGGTGAGAATCGTTTTGAATATAATTTAAATGTCCAAGTCCTGCACAGCTTTTGAGAAGTTCATCAAACGGGGGACGGAAATTTATACCTTTGTGAAAATTTAAGCGTTGAATATTGGGCTTTATCAAAAATTTTTTAAGTGATTCTGGATAATTAGTCTCATCGTATTTTAGTCCATCAAAGTTTATAAAACTTCCACCAAGATAAACTCTATTTGAATTTTTCACAGTCAACACAAGAAGGTTATCCCTCTCTGGATAGTCTGGGTTTTTATCGGTTAGCAATATATCGATCATGATCGCTTTAACATTTAACTGAGTAAGTAGGTCGATCAGGAGGGCATAGTATGTTCTTTTCAGCGGATATCCACCGAGTGAATGAATCGCATTATCATCAATGTAGAGAAATACGAACGAGGTATCAACTTGCTGTTTCCCACGAAATTTAAATTTCAATCGGTTAAAAAGTGAATCCAAGTTATCAAATACAGGGATCCTCATAAATTCAATTGTGAGAATCACCAAGGAAACAAACAATGCGATGATGAATTTATGCTTGGTTTTCATCTTTAATTTTGAATATCTTGAGTAGCCTTAAATTTTAATTTAAATAGTGCCTTTTAGTTTTTCAAGGGTAAGATCGGATGTAAATTTGATCTTTGTTTTTAAATGCTCATTTTGTAAATTTAAAGCAAAATCACCATTAAAAATCAACGACTTCTTATAAGGATGAGCGAAAGCAGGAAAATTTACATAGAAACATACGGATGTCAGATGAATTTCGCGGATTCCGAGATTGTTCTCGGGATCATGAAGAAACACGGCTATACACTTACAGATGACGCTTCAAAAGCGGATGTGATACTTGTAAATACTTGCAGTGTAAGAGAGCATGCCGAGCAAAGGGTTATAGGAAGGTTGAGTTCCTTTTTAAGATATAAAAGGAAAAATCCTAACCTTGTCATTGGGGTTCTTGGTTGCATGGCAGAAAGATTAAAGAAAAAACTTATAGAAGAAGAAAATCTTGCCGATATAGTTGTTGGTCCAGATGAGTATAGGAAACTACCACAACTTGTAAGCGATGCTTTCTTTGGACATAAGGGGATAGCGGTAAAATTATCAAGGGTTGAAACCTATGACGACATTACTCCTTTAAGAACCGATGGGATAAGTGCGTGGATTACAGTCATGAGAGGGTGTGATAAATTCTGCACATTTTGCGTTGTTCCATTTACAAGGGGAAGGGAAAGGAGCAGACCGCTTGAAAGTATAGTTAAGGAAGTTGAGATGCTCTCTGCACAGGGATATAAAGAAGTCACATTGCTTGGTCAAAATGTTAATTCTTATCGTGATGGAAATTATGATTTCGCGGATTTGCTTTCGGCTGTTGCCCAGGTTGATAGAAATATGAGAATTAGATTTGTAACATCCCATCCGAAAGATATGTCCGACAAATTGATCCAAACGATAGCTGACCATCCGAACATCTGCAATTACATCCATCTTCCTGTACAATCTGGCTCTGATAGGATTCTTGAGTTAATGAACAGGAGTTATGATAGAAAACATTATTTGAACCTCGTTAAAAAAATAAGGGATATGATCCCTGGAGTTAGCTTGTCAACCGATATAATTGCTGGATTTCCAACGGAAACAGAAGAAGATCACAAGATGACATTGAGTTTGCTTGAGGAAGTTAGATTTGACGGTGCATTTATGTTCAAGTATTCTCCAAGAGAAGGAACTAAGGCATATGAAATGGGCGATGATGTTCCTGATGAAGTGAAAATAAGAAGATTAAACGAGATAATAGAACTTCAGCAGAAGATTTCACATGAGATCAATCAGGGTTTGATAGGAATTGATGTTGAAGTTTTAGTTGAGGGCGAAAGCAAGCGTTCTTCTGATCAGTGGATGGGAAGAACTGATACTAACAAAGTTGTTATCTTCCCAAGGATCAAAGAAATAAAACCTGGGGATTATATCATAGTTCGTATAAATAGGGCAACTTCTGCAACTTTATTTGGTGATATAGTTAAAATCCTTCATGAGAAAAACAATTCTAAAAATATCCCTGCTACTGTTAATTAATTACACCTTTGCACAAGAGGTTGATATAAGTAGATACCTTTATCTTTTAAGGCTTGGAGATGTTGAGA
Source organism: Candidatus Kryptonium sp. (assembly GCA_039630395.1). Taxonomy (GTDB): domain Bacteria; phylum Bacteroidota; class Ignavibacteria; order Kryptoniales; family Kryptoniaceae; genus Kryptonium. Next base: position 7,895 of record JBCNVC010000015.1, read on the forward strand.
GCGTTAGAGATGCTGTTGATAGTTTGAAGAAAATTTATCCGAACTCCGTTAATTTAAAATATCTTGAAGCGAACCTAATGCAAGATGGGGAGCAAGCGGTAAAGATTTACTACGACATCGCTTTAACTTATCCAGATAATGAATATTCTGATGATGCGCTTTTGAAGGTTTTTCAGTTTTATTATGCCAAGGGTGAATACGAACAGGCAAAAAGGGAACTTGAGAGATTAAAGAAACTTTATCCATCATCTCCATATGCAGGAATAAAAGTTCGTTTTCCAGGGGTTTCAGAAACTTCAATAGTGGATAAGTCAGGGAGAAAACCATCTGAATCAAAAGTTGATTGTAATTATTCATTGCAAGTTGGGGCTTTTCTTGATAGGAAAAATGCAGAAAAAGAAAAGGAGTTTTTTGAAAGCAGGGGATATGGGGTGGAAGTTCATACAAAATTTAAAGATGGGAAATTGTTTTTCGTTGTATGGGTTGGATGCTTCTATGACAGAGATGAAGCTGACGCTATGAGAATAGATATTAAAAGAAGATTTGGTAAGGAAAGTTTTATCATTTCAACGCTGGAGTTAAGATGAAAATTACAATTTTTGGAAGCGCGTCCGGAATACCTGAAAAAGGTAGAGTTCACACTTGTATCGGAGTTGAAGTTAAAGAAAAAATGATTTTGCTTGATATTGGCGAAGGCGCTGTCTCTTCAATTGCCGGCGATGGAATTAATGTTGATAAAATTGAAAAAGTTTTTATTTCACATATGCACGCCGATCACTTCATAGGGTTGCCAATGTTGCTTCAATATCTGAAATTGAAGGAAAGAAAAAAATCGCTTGAGATTTATCTACCGGAGAAACACATTGAAGCAGTTGAAAAGTTTTTGCCGTTTTTATACATTTTCAGGGAAAGGTTTGAGTTTGAATATAAATTTTTACCTTTGCCAGTGAAAGAATTTTTCGTATTTGATGGTTTGAAAATGAAACTGCTTCCGACAAGGCATTTGCAAAAATATGAAAAATATGCAAATTTCTACGGCGTTGAAACAACTTCTTATAGTTATCTAATTGAAGAGATCGCAAATGATGGTGTCGAAGCTAAAAAGTTTCTTTTTTCTTCTGACTTGAATTCTGCCGATGAAATTAAACCTTATCTTGATGGTCTTGATCTTTTGCTGATTGAATGTTCTCACATTGAAATTGAAGAAATAATTGACATGCTGTCGGATTTTTATATTTCCAAGATCATTTTGACTCATGTTTCTCCTGATAAAGATGTTAAACCGATGGTCGAATATGCGAGAGCAAAGTTTGATATGAATATAGATCTTGCTTACGATGGAATGAAAATTGAAATATAATTCGCAAATGGTTTTACTTACAGATGATGAAAAAAGGATGGATATTCAAGAAAAATATGGGATTTACGGCGAATCCCAAGCAATAAAGGAAATAGTTGCAGTTATAAAGCAGGTTGCGCGAACTGATATAACTGTTTTGATTACTGGGGAAAGTGGAGTTGGCAAAGAGCTTGTGGCACGGGCGATTCACGGGGAAAGCAAAAGAGCGAATGGCCCATTTGTTATTGTTAATTCTGGGGCGATACCAGAAGGAATACTTGAATCCGAATTATTTGGGCATGAGAAGGGAGCATTTACAGGAGCTATTGAAACGAGGAAAGGATATTTTGAAATGGCTGATGGGGGAACGATTTTTCTTGACGAGATTGGGGATATGCCAATTTCAACTCAGGTGAAAATTTTAAGAGTTATTGAGATAGGCGAATTTATGAGGGTTGGTTCATCTCAATTGAGAAAAGTTGATGTCAGAGTTATAGCAGCAACGAACAAAAATCTTGAGGAGGAAGTGAAGCGTGGAAACTTTAGGGAGGATCTTTACTATCGTTTGAGAACCGTTAACATTTATATTCCGCCGCTTCGCGAGAGAAGAGAAGATATACCTATTTTGTTTGAGAAGTTCGTTGCTCAGTTCTGTGAAAAAAATAAAGTTGCTTTTTCGGGAATAACAGATGACGCAATGCAGGTTTTGATTAGTTATCATTGGCCCGGTAATGTTCGTGAGTTGAAAAATTTTGTTGAAAGTATTCTCGTGCTTGAAAGTGGTAAAATTATTGATGTAGGAATGGTGCGTAAATATCTCAAGTATGACTTTGCTCAATTTGATTACACGCGAAATCTTCCAATAAAGTACGGAAAACCCGGCGAACAAGCTGATAGAGAGCTGATTTATAGAGCTTTGATCGACATGAAAAGCGACTTAATTGAAATAAAAAATTTACTTGGTAATCTTGCTGATTTCATAGCTAGACAAATTGCTTCTCCACTTGCTTTGCCTGAAGCAAAAGTTGATTTAAAAACTGGGACGGTCATTGAAAATTATTCACTGATTGACATGGAAAAAAGGATGATAAAAGCAGCGCTTGATAGATTTAATTGGAACAAGCGTCTTGCTGCAAAGGCTTTGCAAATAAGCGAGAGAACACTTTATAGAAAGATAAAGGAATATGGTCTTGAAGAAGGAAAAGATAAAAAATAATTTTCACATCTTAAATGGTTTTATTATATTTGCAATTGTATTTTTGAGCTATGGTTGTAGGTATTCGTTTACAGGTGCATCTGTGCCACCGCACTTAAAAACGATAGCTATACCGGTGTTTGACGATCAAAGTGGCTATGGCAGAGCAACCTTGAGAGAGGAGTTAACAAATAAGTTAGTCGAAAGGTTCATCCAAGATAACACTTTAAAAATCGCTGATAAAAGCACAGCAAATTCAATTCTTGAAGGGATTATAATCAATGTGCAAGATAGTCCCGTCGTCGTCGGAACTGGCGAAAGAGTTGTGAAATCAAGGGTAACGATAACTGTTAAAGTGACCTATTATGATATGGTCAAGCGTGTTAAGGTTTGGGAAAGGACTTTTTCAAATTGGGGTGAATATGAACTTACTGGAAATATACAGTTAAATTTACAGCAAGGAATTCAACAAGCGATAGAAAAACTTTCTGAGGATATCTTACTTGCAACTGTGGCAAATTGGTAAAATAAATTAAGGAAATCTTAATGTTGGAAACGTTCGTTCTTGCGATTTATTTCGTTTCAATTCTTGCTCTTTCAATTTTTGGTTCTCATGGCTTCGTTCTCGTGTATTATTACTTCAAAAGTAAAAAGGCGGAGTTAGAGGGGAAACGCAAAAAATTGAAACCGAAAACCCTTGATGAACTTTTTGGAGATGAGAAAAATTATCCTAATGTTACAATTCAATTGCCTATTTACAACGAGCTTTATGTTGCCCCGCGACTCCTTGATGCGGTAAGTAGAATTGATTATCCGAAAGAAAAAATGCAAATTCAAGTGCTTGATGATTCTACTGATGAAACTGTTCAAGTTGTTGCTTTGAAAGTGATGGAATTGAAAGCAAATGGATATGATATTGAACATATACGCAGGGGGACAAGAGAGGGATTTAAAGCAGGGGCTTTAAAGTATGGGTTGAAGTTTGCAAAGGGTGATTTCATAGCGATTTTTGACGCTGATTTTGTTCCGAAACCTGATTTCTTAAAAAAGACATTGCCATATTTCTACTTGGATGGAAATATAGGAATGGTTCAGACGCGCTGGGAACATTTAAACGAGAACTATTCTCTTTTAACTCAAGCACAGGCGCTTGCGTTAAATGGACACTTCATAATGGAACAATATGTGAGAAATGAATCTGGGTTTTTCATAACCTTTAACGGTACTGGCGGGATATGGAGAAAATCTTGTATCATAGATGCAGGAGATTGGGAAGGCGATACGCTTGCGGAGGATATGGATTTAAGCTATAGAGCTCAACTTAAGAAATGGAAATTCATATTTTTAAAAGATGTTGTTTCACCTGCTGAATTACCAGCTGAGATAAACGCTTTAAAATCTCAACAATTTCGCTGGACAAAAGGGGCAATTGAAGTTGGTTTAAAATATCTTAAAAGAATTTGGACAGAAAATCTGCCTTTGAAGATCAAACTTGAAGCGACATTTCATCTGACAAACAATTTTGTTTTTCCATTTATTTTGTTAACTGCAATTCTTAATCCAATAGTTGTTATGGTAAAAGAAAGCGGGAATTATGATTGGTATTATTTCGTAATGGGTATCTTTGTTTTGCCATTTTTTGGACCTTTTCTTTCTTATATGCTTGCTCAAAAGGAAATTTACAGCAATTGGCGGGAGAAGATAGTTTTGTTTCCGTTATTTCTTGCTGGAAGTATGGGGCTTGCTGTGAATAACACAAGGGCTGTAATTCTTGCGTTGCTTCGCAAAAGAACTGAATTTGTAAGAACGCCGAAATATGGACTTAGTGATGAAAAAGATCAATGGAAGATGAAAAAATATGTCGCATCGCGTGTTGAATGGGTGACATATGTGGAGATTTTACTTGCTTTGTATATGTTTATCGGTATGATGTTGAGTGTTTATTACCTTGAACTTGCTGCTATACCATTTCAAGCAATGTTTTTCGCTGGGTTTTTATTTATAGGTGCTCTATCAATAAGGCATTCAAAGGTCTGGAACGAGTATATGAAAAAGCTATATCTTGTGTGGAATTTGATCAAAGGTAAGTTTGCATATAGAACATTAGATACGAAGTAAATTAGCACAGGCGTTGAATACATCTTCCACTTGAATATCGTTCATACATTTGAAATGTCCTTTGGGGCATTTTTCTCTGCCAATATGAGTACAAGGTCGGCAAGGTATATTTTTCTCAACAACTATGCTTTCGGTGCCATAGGGGAAAAATCCGAACTCTTTCACAGTTGAACCAAAGATTGCGACAATTTTTGTTTTCATCGCAGAACCAATGTGCATTAATCCAGAATCATTAGTAATTAAAAGCTTGCATAAAGATAGAACAGCAGCTGATTCAAGAAGTGAAGTTTGACCACATAGATTTATAGGTTGATTTTGCATTAGTCTTTTTACAGTTTCACATCTTGGTTTATCTTCTTCGCTACCGAGCAATATGATTTTTGCGTTGAATTTTTCAATTAACTTATCCCCAAGTTGCGCGAATCTCTCAGGGAGCCATCTTTTCGTTTCGTGTTTTGCCGATGGTGCAATTGCTATGTAAAGATCATCTGCAGAAAAGTTTATTTTGTTTTTCACTGCTTCAATCATATATTCAGGAACAAAGACATTAAGCCCCTGGTTATCATTTTTGATAGAAAAATTTGACAAGGTTTCAATGTAACGCTCAACAACATGAATTGCATTTTTGTATAGATTGATTTTAAATTTTACCAAAAGAAATCTTTTAAATATCCTTTTGTTTACTCTGACAACTTGCGCACCTGCAAAAGTTCTTAAAAAGATGCTTCTTAAGTTATTGTGAATATCAACTATCAGATCATATCTTTCTTTTGAAATTCGCCTACGCACTTTTAAGAGTTCTTTAAATCCGTTTGCTGTATCAAACTCAATAAGGTTTGTAATGTTTGGGTTATATTTTAAAATTTGTGCGAATTCTTTCTTCACGATGAAATCAATTTGTGCTGTTGGAAATTTGTTTCTTAATACTCTGATAAGAGGAGTTGCAAGCACGATGTCTCCGATGGAACTTAAACGAATTATTAAAATTTTTTGAGGGGTCATTCGTCTTTCAATATGTTTTTTGTTAAACAAAATTACGATAACAAAATTTAATTTTAAAAATGAATACTGCGAAAACAATTGGCGAGCTGAAACGCTCAGGTTATAAAGTCCTTTCAGTTAAAGAAGAGTTAAGAAAAAATGTCATCCAAAAATTGAAAAATAATGAGCCTCTTTTTCCAGGCATAATTGGATACGACAAGACTGTAATACCTATGATAATAAATGCTATACTTTCAAAACATGATATCATCTTGCTTGGCTTAAGGGGGCAGGCGAAAACGAAAATTGCAAGAATGTTTGTAAACCTTCTTGATGAATATATACCAATAATTAAAGGGTGCGAGATAAACGATAATCCTTATAAACCATTGTGCAAAAGGTGCGTGGATCTTGTTAAAGAATACGGAGATGATGTTGAAATTGAATGGCTTCCCAGAGAAAGAAGATATGGTGAAAAACTTGCAACGCCAGATGTAACAATTGCTGATTTGATCGGTGATATTGATCCAATAAAGGCAGCAACACAAAAACTCTACTATTCCCATGAAGGAGTTATTCATTGGGGGCTAATTCCGAGAACCAATCGCGGGATATTCGTTATCAACGAACTTCCTGACCTTCAGCCAAGAATTCAAGTTGGATTATTCAACATAATGCAAGAAAGGGATATTCAAATTAGGGGATTTAACATAAGAATTCCGCTTGATATAATGATAATTTTCACAGCAAATCCGGAGGATTATACTAACCGCGGAAATATAATCACTCCATTGAAAGATAGAATTGGTTCACAGATACTAACTCATTATCCAAGGACCGTTGAGGACGGGATAAAGATCACCGAACAGGAAGCGTGGGTAAATAGGGATTCTGGTAAGAAGGTAATAATTCCACATTATTTCAAGGAGATAATAGAACAGATAGCATTTCAAGCAAGGACAAGTGAATTTATTGATCAAAAATCAGGAGTGAGTGCGAGATTGACGATTTCTTGCATGGAAAATCTCGTAAGCAACGCTGAAAGAAGAGCTATAAAATTCAACGAAGATATCGTTTATCCGCGAATTTGTGATTTAAATTTCGTTTTGCCGGGGATAACTGGAAAAGTTGAGCTTGTTTTTGAAGGAGAGCAGGAGGGAAGCGTGAAAGTTAGTAAAGCGTTAATTGGAAAGGCTATAAGAGAGGTATTTAGAAAATACTTTCCAGATCCGTTGCCGAAAACAAGATATTATTCAGAGGAAAGGGGAAGAGGACAAACACAGCAACAATCAGGACATCAGGAGTATGCTCAAATAATTGCTTGGTTTGAAGGTGGAAATAAGATAGAGATTTCAGATGAAATGCCAATTGACGAGTTTTATTCTGAGCTTTCAAAGGTGAAAGGTTTAAAGGAAATTGTGAAAAAATATCTTAAAATTAACGATAGCGATAAATATGCCATGGCAACCGCGATGGAATTTGTTCTTGATGGATTACATCAATTCTCAAGGATAGCTAAGGATGAAGTTGATAATATCAGCTCATATAAGGATATGGTTGTGAGTATTTTTTCAAGTCGAGCGAAGGAGGAATTTTAAAAACAAAGAGATGATTTAAAATGATCATTAAATCTTTTGAATCTGGTCCACTTTTGACAGTTGGTTATCTTGTAATTGATGAGAAAAGCAATTATGCTGTCGTGATTGATGCGCCAAAGGATTCAGCCGAGGCAATTGTAAACGAAGCAAAGAAAGTAAATTGTGAAATTCTTTGCTTAATTAATACACATGGGCATTGGGATCATATTGCAGATGATTCTGAAATTGTTCGCCTTACGGCTGCGAAAGTCGCTATTCATCAAAAAGATGCACACCTATTGGAAGATCCAAAATCGGTAATATATGAGCTCCCTTTTAGAATTGAGGGAATAAAACCAGATATAATTTTGAATGATGGTGACATAATTGAAGTTGGGGAGATGAGATTAAAAATAATTCACACGCCTGGTCATACGCTTGGAAGCATATGTCTTTACGAAGAGAATGAGAAAATTTTGTTCAGCGGTGATACATTATTTGCTGGGACGATAGGGAGAACTGATTTGCCGGGGGGCTCTTACGAGGAGATAATAAAATCAATTCAAGAAAAGCTTTTTGTCCTTGATGAAGATGTCGTTGTTTATCCTGGTCATGGTCCTTCAACAACGATTGGAAAAGAAAAACAATTTAATCCTTTCTTCAACGAAATGGGTATAAAATAAAAGATAGGTTTAGAATGAAAGTTGATCCATCAAAACTTCAAAAACCTCAAATATATAAACTTTTGATAAGTGCGCTCATACCAAGACCAATCGCTCTTGTCTCAACGATTAACGAAGCAGGAGTGGTAAATGTTGCTCCTTTTAGTTTTTTCGGTGGTATAAGTTCAAAACCGCCGGTGATCTATGTCTCAATAGATAGAAAAAGAGATGGTGATAAAAAAGATACATTAAAAAACATTGAACTCAACGGTGATTTCGTAGTTAACATCGTCACCGAAGAGATATCTGAGAAAATGAATATATGTGCTGTTGACTTCCCATATGGTGTAAGCGAAGCTGAGATCGCAGGTCTTACTCCTGTTAAAAGTGATTTGGTTAAATCTCCGAGAATACTTGAGTCACCTGTTAGTTTTGAATGCAAAGCTCTTAAAATTATTGAAATCGGGGATTCGCCAAGTTCAGTTGTATTCGGCGAAATTGTTATGTTCCATATTAAGGATGAAATTTTTGAAGATGGCTCTGTCAATCCGAGAAAGTTAAAGGTCATCGGGCGACTTGGTGGAAATTTATATACTCTTGTTGACAATGTTTTTGAGATGAAAAGATTAAGTTATGATGAATACAAAAAAATTTATGGATTTAACGATTGAAAATTAAAACGGCTATATAAATTATGTTCATTCGCTATTCAAAGTGGACTGAACAATCAATAACGGATGAGCAAAGATTACAGCAGTTAATATCTCTTTTTAGCTATCTTTTGTTGAAAACAAGTGGAGATGTAAAAGAAGCGCTTGAGTGGATGAAGATGATAGGGGAAGAGAACAATTTATTTGATGAAAACTTTACTTTTAATGATTTCGTTCAGAAGCTGAAAGAAATGGGTTATATTGAAGAAGCCAAAGATATGTTAATTTTAACGACGAAAGGAGTTCAAAGAATAAGACAAGATGCATTAAACGAAATTTTCAACAGCTTGAAGAAAGGACCTTTACCTGGATACCACGAAACTCCACATTCTGGCGAAGGAATTGACAGATTGAGCGAAACAAAACCGTATCAGTTTGGGGATCAACCAACAAACATTGATCTTACCTCAACAATTACAAATGCTTTGATAAGGGATGGGGTCGACGATTTCTCTATAAAAGAAGAAGATTTACAAGTTTATGAAACTGAATTTATGACTTCGTGCGCCACAGTTATTTTGCTTGATATAAGCCATAGTATGATTTTATACGGCGAAGATAGAATAACCCCAGCTAAGCAGGTATCGCTCGCTCTGGCAGAACTTATAAGAACGCACTTTCCAAAAGATAAACTTTACATCGTTGTCTTTGGGGATGATGCAAAGTTGATAACCTTATCAGAACTTCCTTTTGTAAGTGTTGGACCATATCACACAAATACAAAAGCGGCGCTTCGGCTCGCAAGGCATATTTTGAGAAAAGAAGGGAATGTCAATAAACAGATCTTCCTCGTCACGGATGGAAAACCATCGGCAATTTTTGAACCTGATGGGCGATTGTATAAAAATTCGTTCGGGCTTGATCCAAAGATAGTGAATAAAACTCTTGACGAAGCCGTCGCATGTCGGAGGGAGAAGATAACAATATGCACATTCATGGTTGCAAGGGATCCGTATTTGATAAATTTCGTGGAGGAGTTAACAAAAGCAAATCGCGGAAGAGCTTATTACTCCGCACTTGACAAACTTGGGGAATTTGTGTTTGTGGATTATATCAGAAACAGACGAAAGAGGGTAAAATACAATTTATAGGATTTTACCTCCCAACAAGGATCCTTCTTGCGAGAAATTCAGGTAAGCCGTTTTGAATTATTTTGATTGATGCTTTCTCAACATCGTACTCAGATCGTATCTCTTCATATGTCCATTTATCCAAATCAAATATCCCAAAGCATAATCTCCAGTCCCCGTCTCTTGGTTGCCCTATGCTTCCGACATTGATTATATATCTTGTATTTCTATCAAGTTTTCCATTGTAGTAACCATTTTCAGGAAACACACCTGGTAAATGAGAATGACCTATGAAACAAATTTTTTCTTTGAAGTAGTGGAATTGAACTTTCGCTTGCGCTTCTGTAAATATATATTCCCATTCTCTCGGTTGCGCCGGAGCTGAATGAACAAAAAGTAAATTTTTAAAGGACACTGTAAATGGAAGAGATTTTAAAAAATCAAGGTTTTCTTTCGTTAAAACTTCTCTCGTCCAAATGTCGGATTCGCGAGCATGAGAGCTAAAATAATAAAGTTCAGTTGGATCTACAGCGACAGCGTAATCATGATTTCCCATTACGACATATTTAGCCCGCTTTCTTATTAGTTCAACACATTCGTTTGGATTTGCGCCATATCCAACTATATCACCAAGACAAACAATTTCATCAACATTCTTTGTGTCAATTATTTCTAACGCTTTTGTCAAAGCTTCAAGATTTGAATGTATGTCAGAAATGATTGCGATTCGCAAGGTTTGTTAAAAAATTCGCTTGATTTTTGAAAAATCTAAAAAGCTATAATAATGAAGAAAAAATTAACTTTAATTAGAGAAGTTAAAAAGGCAAGTTTTAGATGCCTGGCTTTTATGATTTAGCCCCGAGGTTTATGTTAATCTTTTATTTTTTCATACTTTGATATCATTCTTCCGACAACCATTCCAGCTTCATATTCTGGAACTATAACTTCATCTGCTCCTGCACCTCTCATTGCTTCGGCATATCTTAAATTCCCAGCTCGCGAAATAACCTTTATATTCGGATTTAACATTTTAGCGGTGATTGTTATGTAAAGGTTGTCCGCATCGTTATCAATTAATGTGCAAAGAACTTTAGCTTTTTTAATCCCTGCGCTCAATAGGATGTTCCTTCTTCTCGCATCGCCGTGAATTACATTTATGCCTTCTTTTATAAGTTCTTTTGCCAGGCTTTCGTTCATTTCTATTAAAACGAATGGAAGGTTTAGTTTTATTAGTTCATCAATAACTGTTCTTCCAACTTGACCATAACCACAGATTATGTAGTGATTTTTAAGCCTTGAAATTGTGATTTCGCTCATACGCTTTCTCCATAATGTTTTTATTTCGCCACTAAATACATTTGCCAATATTCTTTCAATAAACCAAACCTGAAAAAAGAAAATACCAATATAGACGACAAAGGCAAAGATTTTAGTTATATCTTTTCTATGCTCTGAAATTCCATGTGGATGAGTTATCCAGAAAAAAGCATCAATCCAAGATATATCCCTTTCAAGATTTTTATAAATTATCATTGAGCCGATAAAAAACAATGTTAAAAAAATCAGAGGTGGTGATATTGAGATTAATATAAGTCGCAAAAATTTCAGGACATTTTTAATCATTCAAATCTGTGCTTGTGTTTTAATTACTATGCCCACAGATATTCAGCACATAATTTAATAAAATTTTAAAAATTTCTCAATACCCTGTTGCTAGCCCATAACCTCTTGGATCGGCTGCTCCGTATTTAACTCCATTTTCATCAATTAAAATTGCTTGAACTTCCCCTTGAAAACCTCTTCTTTCCAAAATTTTATGCCCGCGCTTTTTTAAGTTTTCAATTACATCAAGTGGTAAACCGCGTCTTTCGTAGTAAATTTCATCAGGATACCACTGATGGTGAATCCTTGGCGCATCAACCGCTTCTTGAATATTCATTCCGAAGTCAATCACATTTAAGATTACTTGAAGAACTGATGTTATGATCGTTGAACCACCAGGCGAACCTAAAACGAGAAATGGCTTACCATTTTTCAAAACTATTGTTGGGGTCATAGAGCTTAACATTCTTTTTTCTGGCTGAATTGAATTAGCTTTGCTTCCTAACAATCCGAACTGATTTGGTGTGCCCGGTTTTGCGCTGAAATCATCCATCTCATTGTTTAAGAAAAATCCTGCGCCATCAACAACAACCATTGAACCGAAGGAGCTGTTAATTGTTGTCGTCACGCTTACTACATTTCCCCATTTGTCAACCACCGAGTAGTGAGTTGTGTGAGTTCCTTCAGATGGTGGTGAAACTGAACGAATAATTTTTGAACTTGGAGTTGAAAAGAATGTATCAATTTCGTTTGCTATTTCCCTTGCGTATTCTTTTGATAAAAGTTTATCAAGCGGTATATCAATGAAATCGGGATCACCGAGGTATTCAGCTCTATCTGCGTAAACTCTTTTCATTGCTTCAACAAGATAGTGAATTGTGTAAGAAGAGCCAAAACCATATTTTTTTAAATCAAAGTTTTCAAGGATGTTAAGAAGTTGAATCAGGCAAACGCCACCAGAGCTTGGTGGACCCATTGAGATGATTTCGTATCCACGATAATTCCCGATTACTGGTTTTCTTATCACAGGTTGGTATCTTTCAAGGTCTTCAAGCGTTATTATTCCACCGCCTCTTTTCATTTCAGCAACAATTAAATCGGCGACTTTACCCTTATAAAATCCATCACGACCTTTATCTTTTATCAATTTTAAAATCTTGGCAAGATCTTTTTGGATAAGTCGATCACCAGCTTTATATGGTTCTCCATTTTTGGAAAAATACTTCATCGTGCTCGGGAATTTTTTAAAGTGTTCAAATGCATTTTTAAACGCATTTGCAAGTCCTTCGTTTACAATGAAACCTTTTTCAGCAAGTTTAATTGCTGGTTTTAAAACTTCTTTTCTTGACATCGTCCCATATTTTTCAAGAGCAAGCAATAATCCAGCGACCGACCCGGGAACTCCAACTGATAGATGACCAAGTTGGCTTTTTTCAGGGATGAAATTCCCATTTTCGTCAAGAAACATATTTTCATTTGCTTTCAATGGAGCTTTTTCTCTGTA
>JBCNVC010000015.1:20662-41900 GCA_039630395.1 Candidatus Kryptonium sp.
ACTGCAACAGCTGCGTCAACGGCGTTTCCACCCTTTTTTAGAATTTCAATCCCGACTTTCGTTGCAATTGAATCGGAAGAAACGACCATGCCATTATATGCCTTGACTGGTTTTCTTGAGGCAGATTCAAGATCGGTGATGTTAAGAGCGTATGCAACGAGAAGTAAAACTGTAAAAACAAGGAAATTTCTTTTCATCTTTCGTTTATTAAATTTGTTTTCAAAGTTCAATAGATTTTACTGATTATCTTAACTTAAGTCAAGTTTAGGTAAAGCCCAAAATTTCTGCTCTGATACAAAGTAAATTAACAAATCAAACTTGATTTTATTTCGGGAGTGCAAGTTCAAATCAATTTTACTATGCTCATTTTGAGAAGTTTTTGGTGGTATTTAAGACAATTGTAGAAGGAAGAAGAAATGTGAGAATGAAATGCTTTTGCTATCGGGGAGAAATGTTCTTCTTTGAAATCATTTATGCAATGGATGAATAATTGTGTTACTGTTAAGTTAGGTTAAGATTTTACTTTAAAAATAATTTTCTAAAAAATCTAAAACAAGTTTTCTTTTTAATAGTGCGTGGGCAAATTGATTTTGATAATTTCTGAGACAACCATAGCAACTTGTTTCAATTCCACAGTCGCAATTTCTTACTCGTTCCAAGGCTTTTCTAAAAGTGTCCAGTAAATTTTCCTTATCCATAAGTTGTTTTACAAGACCCGCACCGCCTGGAACATTGTCAAATAGTATAAGCATAATACCTTCGTCAGATGGATAAAGGCAACCGTCAAGATCTTGTCTTTTAACTCCTAAAGACTGACTTGCTCCTTCAAGAATAGCATAAAGTAAAGAAAACCCCAAACCACGATCTTCAAGTTTTATTTTGGGCTTTTCAAAAGATATTGAAAGCACATCAGTTTTAAAAATATGTCCGAAATGTCTCGGTCCTTCTAATGAAGATTTGCATTCTGTTCCATAAGGGGTTTCATGAGTTTTATGAGCTTTTCTCTCAGTGAAAGCGCTACCGCAGGAAGAACATATCCAAAATCCAGATCCTTTTTTGCCTTTACAAATAACTGCTAACTCACCATGTGTGGAGTATTTGCATTTAATTTTAAGTCCTGAGATAGAAAGTTTAATTTCTTCAGGTTCTTTATAGTTAAGAAAGTACGGGCGAGTGGTAAATTCCTTTTGTGGACGCGATTCTCCAGGTTTATATGGTTTGTAATTTTTGTTAGTTACGAACCCAAATATAGGTATAACTAATTTATGTATATTTTGGCGTTGGATATTTCCATGAATAGGGCAAGAAATAGGTGGTGGCGTATCATTTGGCGTTGCATTTTTAATAAGAAAATTTTCACAGTTAGGACAAATAGCATACCAATAGATTGGCCATGTTTTATCTTTCAAAGCCCTTAAACCAGCGCTTTTCCAAATATACCCGTTTGCAACCACTTCGGCACTGGGCGCAAACTCTGAAATAGCTATGCGTAAGTCTCTTTCTAATTGAATGTTTTTAGAGGCGGGAATATGTGATAAAACCGAAAGTTCTACAACATCAACTGGAAAGCCATATTTAGGTATAACATTATTAGATGCGAGATAATCTATAAGTTGCCTTTCTTTTATCTCTCTTAACCTTTTGTCTGCCCAGTCCATTTCATCGTTAATTTTGTTTCTTTTTGGTTGATCTTTTGTTGTTTTCCATTCCTCTTCTTTGTTTTTGTAATAGTTCTTTACATGATCAAATTCATCTCTAATTTTTTTATCCGCTATTGTAAGTGTTCCATCTTCGCCAATTAATTTGTCCACCCAATCCCAATTTTTTATACCGAATGTGTTATGTAAATTTTGTGGTATAATTCTCGTTAACGAAGTTAAAATTGAGATCGGTTTTGATTTAATATATTCTTTCAATTTTGGGGTTCCTGAGATTTGATCCCCCTCGAGCTTAAAGAACGAATCTACGGTTCCAAAATATTCAGGATATTCTTTAAAAAAGTTTGCTAATACAACCGAAAATAGGTGACGATATATGATTTTCTCATTATGAATCTCAATTACAGGTGGTTTTATTCGCCCATCTATCATTTTTTCAGGTTCTCTAAAATATGTGAGGTCGTGGGAGCGAAGTTGCGCAAAAGTTAATACAAAACCTGTAGTGTTAAGCCTTCTTCCTGCTCTACCTACCCGCTGAATATAATTTGATGGTTCTGGTGGAACATTACGAAGAAATACTGTTTCTAACTCACCTAAATCTACACCTAATTCAAATGTTGTTGAACAACTTAAAACATTTATTTCGCCCATTATAAACTTTTGTTGTATCTCTGATGCGTAATCGGTTGTAAGCTGAGCTGTATGTTCATGTGAGATCATTTTCTCTGGGGAAATGTTAGTGTAAAGATATCTATAATGATTTTGCGAAATTTGATCATATTTTGTGGAATCTATTTTATCAAGATTTCCATTGCAATTGAAGGTTGGACACACATTTCTTACAGTTGAAGGCACTATTGTAAAGCATCTATCGCAAATATACCACGAGTTTTCGTTATCAGCTTGAATAATTTTCCAGTATCTATAATCAAGCTGATAAAGCACACCATCTTTTGAATTGTTAAATTGATAAATTCCGTTTCCGACCCAATTCTTGCTGATGTCTTCCCATATTTTACCTAAAAGTCTTCTGCATTCATCGCTTTCATCTTCTTTTTTTGTTATACGCTTGTATAGTTTTTTCAAATATTCTAACCTTGCATTTAACTTTCCAGGTGAAGGAATAAAGGAATATATACCTCTGCTTGCATTTGAACCTTCACCTCTAAATTTATATTCTTTGTTTTTGGGAGAAAAAAATTCATCTGTGGGACCTGGTCCATCTTCAGGAAAAGTAATAGCCATATTAAAACGCAGAGTGTTAAGAAGTGTCTGATATACAACTATTGCTTCTTCTTTAGAAAGATTCCAGGGAGATTTTTGTAATTCATCAATAGGTTTCCATCCTTTTGGTGGCACAGGTATGAAGGAAAGAAGTCCAACTCCTTCAAGGGAATTTCTCCTTTCCCAAAGTCCACAGAACTCCTGTATAATCCATCTCCAAACTTTTTTCTTTCTCTCTTTCATATCCATACTTGGATCGAAAATTTCTTCTCCAAGTTTTAGGACATCTTCACACAGTGAGGTAAGTCTGTAGTCAGATAAATCTTTGTTTTGCTCCAATGCCTTTACGATTAATCGTCTGAATAAAATTCGTTCATATGTGGATTCCAAATAAGGTGCAAAGAAAGCGGCATCTTGTCTGCTGTCTGAAAAAGATAAAATTTTTTTATCTTTTATATTTTCTTTCTTCAAGTTTTGATATAGCGCTGTGACTAATACAGCAGCAGGCGCGTCTTGTTGAAAGATGAATTCTCTAACTATATTAATAGAACGTAGCCCACACGAATAACATTTATTAAGAGTATCGCCATCTGGAGTAACTTCAATTAAAGTTCGTATTGCGCTGGTGTTATCAGTGCAACTACAAACAGGCTCTTTTTCTCGGATGTTCCCGCATTTTGCGCATAACTTCCAAAATGGATTTTCAGTTTTTGACGATGTTATTTCAGGAAAAGCTACCTCCTGATCTTCATCTTCTTCAAGCCGTATATCTTCTTTTAACAGAAGGAAAACTCTATTTTTCCTTGGTATGTCTAACTCAGGCAAGGAATGTTTTAATTTTTCGTTTTCTATATAACCAATAAGATATTCCTGTCCACATCTACGGCAAGATGCCAACTCGAAGACGGGATAGTTGTCATTCGTCAATTCTCTTCTTTCTAAAAATATTCTATATTCTGGGTAAAATGAAACAAAAATGCCTTCAGGTGCTCGTACGAATAGGTGATATCGCGCAGGAAGTAGAGGAATAGATTCTTTATCTGGGCGAGCCCATACAGATAAGTTGATAAGGTTAATGATATCTTCTTGAACTTGATCTGGTGGTTTTTCTAAACAACTTATTTCTTTAATACATTCTTCTAACTTTTTAGGACCGCTTTCTAAAATTTTCTTAAGTTTTGCAACATTTTCATCTTTGGAGAGGATAATGTAAAGAAATTTATGGGGATTTCCATCTGACTTATTTTTCGCTTCGTCTAAGATGTCTTCGGTTAATTTGCTTTCTTTGCAAATTTGATAAAACTTCTCCAGCGTGACTTCACAACCGCTGTTAATAAGGTTGTTTAGTTTAGTATATAATTCAAGCGGATATTTTAAGTATTTTTTTTCTGGTATCTCAACAGTAATTTTCTCGCCTTTTATTATATCTTGTCTTTCGGGGTCATCAGCAACCCATTCAAACCTTTCTCCAAATAGTTTTGAGGCAAAATCAGCCACTTTGCTAAAATCTTCCTCTTCTTTTACGAGCGTTGCGCTCGTTGCGATACATTGCAAGTCGCCTTCCATGTTTTTACAAACTCTATCCTTTAGGCGACGAATGAGCATAGCTGTTTCAATACCAGCAGCTCCACTGTAAATGTGTGCTTCATCTATAACTAAAAACTTCCAATTTTTTGCGTATTTCCCGTCAAAAAAGGGCGTATCCTTTGGTCTTAAAAGCAAGTATTCCAACATAGCATAATTTGTTATAAGAATGTGCGGTGGACTTTCCCGCATTTCCTCCCTTGAAAGCATTTCATTTTTTGCAGGTTCAATACCAGGATTTCTAAGACGAAATTGTTTTTCACCTTCGGATTTAGTTTCTGGTGTATCTCCCACATACCTACCGAATGTGATATTTACATTTGGTAGTTTTTTCTCAATAGCTTTTGATATGTCTCTCAATCTTCTTAATTGATCATTTGCTAATGCATTCATTGGGTATAACAAAAGAGCACGAACTCCTGGTGTCAATTTACCTTGTTCATACTCTTTCAATAAATGGTTAAAAATAGGTATAAGGAAGATCTCCGTTTTTCCGCTCGCTGTTCCAGAGGCGATGACTATATTACGACCATTTAATATTTTTTTAATTGCCTTTTCTTGATGCAAATACAAAGGATTATCTCGCAAATGAGGAAAAGCATCATAAATAAAATCTTCCATGGTTTTAGTCAACAACCCTGAATCAATCAAATCTTTTAGATAGCAACCACTTTTGAATGGATGGGTTGCTTCTAATATAGGACCATTTACAAACCAAAACCTTTCCGCTTCTTGAAGGAATAATTTACGAAGAATCGGATCTCGCAAACGAAAAGTGCTTGTTAGATATCTAATGTAGCTTTCCCGAATATTTTTAGTCGCTTTAAGTGGATCCATTGCCGTTGTTTAGTTTCGTTTTTAGCATATTTAACATCTCAATGTTGATCAAGTGTTCGGTTTTCCTCCGACGATCAAAACAGATATTCAGTTTGCTAATCATATTTATGCTTAAATTAGAACTTTTTATTTCTCGCTCGCTAAAACCTTTACCTACTCTAAACCCTCTTCGCCCCTTTACATATGGTCTTATTTTAGGTCTTATTTTTGGTTTTATTTTTGGTTTTATTTTATGCTCTGGAATTTGGGACACTGGTTCTTCTGGTATTATCTCAGGAAGATTTATAACATCAACTCGTCCTATTAGTTCGTTTGTTTCAGGATTTAGTATTTCAATTGCAAGTTTCATCTTATCTTTGGTGTTCTTAATAGTATCGTAAAAGCGATTTAATAAAATTCCGTATTCTTTTCCTTTTTTAACAAATGTTTCTTTCTGCAAAGCTTGATCATTTGCTTCAAGAACTGCTGAAATATTGTATTTGTTGTGATCATTAGTGCGAACTATAAGGTAAAGATTCGTACCTGGTATTAACTTGTCTCTTTTAATTTCCAAAGTTTTGTCAATCCATTCACCACTTTCATGTATTTTCCATCTTAATCTTGGAATAGTAACTATTATATCCACTTCGGACTCAAATTTCTTTTTTCCCTTGTGTTCTTTATTTAGATATAGGTAGCAAGTATCTTGTTGCGGAGGTAATTCAATTTCAATATAGTAAGTGTTGTCTATTTTTTGTTTATATATCCCTCCATCAACTTGTCTTATTTTCCAATTTTCAGCACCAAGAGCGATTTTAATAGTCTCTGATCTGTGACCTGTAGTGGGATCGGGAATGATGATTTTCTTAGGAAAATCAATTTGAAGTTGGGGAATATAACGAAATGCCAATGTTTCTATTGGGGTTATATCTTTACCATTAGCATAAATATCTACTTCGAACTCTCCACCTTCGCCAGGAAGATCAGCGGATTTTAACTCTAATTCTTGGTTTTCATTCCAATCTTTAGAAATAATTTCAGAATCGTTTTGTCCGTTTTGAATGTAAACTTTATAGTTTGGTTGATTTTCCGATGTTTTTATTTTGACACTATCACCTGTGAACAGCGGTATTTCTTCTTTTAAATCGTCTTCTATTAAATTCCCCTCAATTGAGAAAGATGGTTGACAGCGTATTTTTATCTCTTCTTTTTTATTCAGTTTGTTCTTTATAATAATTTCATTTGTGTTTTTTAGATTGATTCTATACGGTCTATAATGTTCCCAAAACCAGTTTTCTTCAATTATGTCTATATCTGCTCCATCAACTTCAAAATTTTCTCTTAAAAGAATCCACATCTGTTTTTTAGGTAGCGGTTTGATTTCTTCGTTATTATCATAGAGATAATACATCTTACCACGATTATTTCCTATTGCTGTGAAGACATATAAAAACTCGTTGATATGTCTATAAGTGTATTCCCTGTTTTCAAGTTCTTCTGGATAGACAACCCTGAGGCTTTTTAATGGTTGTTTTAGCTCTATTATTACTTTTTCTGATCTGTGAATTTCTTCATTTTTCTTTATTTTTTTCTCTACTTTTGAGTTAATTTTTTGTTTTTCGTTGTTCAACTCAATTTCATAATCAAAAGATTCAAGAATTTCATCGGTTTGAAATTCCTGTTTTGGTATAACAATAAAAACACTTGTTTTATCTAAGTCAATTTCAATGTATGGACTTAGTATTACCTTTTTCCTTTTTTTTGGTTTCCTTCTTATTCTTATTTTTATCCATCTTATTTTTGATCTTTTTCCACTGTTAGGAGGTGGAGCTTTTACATCTTTTCCTTTCTCAACCGCAATTCCAAGAATTTTTTGGACAAGCGAGATAATGTATTTAATTAACTCGCAAATTTTTGAGAATATTGGGTTTGTTTCTCTTGACATCTTAAAAAGATTGTAAATTTTTATGTTATGTTGTCAGATTCTCCCAAAAAGAGCCCGAATAAGTTTCTTTGTTTAATTTTAATTTGAAAATCTGATTTTGTCAAGTGTTATTTGGTTAATTTATATCAGCAGAAACGAAAAATCACTTGATGAAAAAATGAAAACGAGATCACTTTCGCATAAGGCGGTTTTTGTTTTATTCTCTCAAATTTTTTAACTTTCAAAAAAATAAAGCATTCGCTATTCTATGTTGAATGATAAGTATGAAGCGGTCATTGGACTTGAAGTTCACGCCCAGCTACTGACAAATTCAAAAGCTTTTTGTAGCTGCTCAACGAAATTTGGGCTTCCCCCAAATTCAAATGTTTGTCCTATTTGCTTGGGCATGCCCGGGACTTTGCCTGTTTTAAATAAAAAGGTCGTTGAATTCGCAATTAAACTTGGTCTTGCAACACATTGCAAAATTAGAACATACTCAATTTTCGCCCGAAAAAACTATTTCTATCCCGACTTACCTAAAGGATATCAAATTTCACAATATGAAGAACCAATTTGCTACGATGGTTATGTTGAAATTGAACTCAAAAACGGCGAGAAGAAGAAAATCAGATTGAAAAGAATTCATATGGAAGAAGACGCTGGCAAATCAATTCATGATCAAGATATTGATACATTAATTGATATAAATAGATGTGGAGTTCCACTTCTTGAAATAGTGACAGAACCAGATATAAGAACCCCGCAAGAAGCTGCTCTCTACTTAACAAAAATAAGACAACTCGTTCAGTATCTTGACATCTGCGATGGGAATATGGAGGAAGGTTCATTAAGATGCGATGCAAATGTATCAGTTAGATTAAAAGGTGAAACAAGACTTGGTACAAAAACGGAAGTTAAAAATATGAATTCAATTAAAAATGTTGAGAAAGCACTTGAATACGAAATAAATCGCCAAATTCAAATACTTGAAAGTGGTGGGACAATTGTACAAGAAACACTGCTGTGGGACGCTGGAGCCGGGGTTGTAAGACCCATGCGCTCAAAAGAGGAAGCACATGACTACCGATATTTCCCCGAACCTGATCTTGTTCCTGTGATTGTATCTGAAGAATGGATAGAAGAAATTAGAAAATCGCTTCCTGAGCTTCCGGAGGAGAAAAGAGATAGGTTTATGAAACAGTATGGACTGCCAAAGTATGATGCCGAGGTTTTAACATCTTCAAAAGCTCTTGCTGAGTATTACGAACAATGTGTGAAGTTCACCGATGATTATAAATCCGCAAGCAATTGGATAATGGTTGAGGTCTTGAAGATTTTGAATGATAAACAAATTGATATAACCGATTTTAAAGTAAAACCTGACTTTCTTGCGAAGATAATAAACATGGTAAATAACGGCAGGATTAATCAAACAACAGCCAAAAAGGTTCTTGAGGAAATATCGGAGACTGGCGAGGAGCCGGAAGCACTTATAGAAAGGAAAGGACTTGCGCAGATAAGCGACGAGAAATTTATTGAAGATGCCGTGATGAAAGTTCTGGAGAACAACAGAGAGAACATTGAGAAATATTTCTCGGGTAAAGATAAATTGTTTGGATATTTTGTCGGCGAAGTAATGAAGTTAACAAAAGGTAAAGCAAATCCAAAGATCGTTAATGAAATATTGAAAAAGAAGCTTGATGAAATGAAGGAGAAGGTTGGTTAAGTTTAAACTGATTTGAAGTTCATCTTATTGAACCTTGAAATTTTTCCTACACCCTGGGTCAATCCCCGCCCAGGGTTAATCCCCTGCGGTGAGTGGGTTCCTCCCCCGCCCCTCACCGCTTTTTATTTTGAAACATTTGGTTTATACATAACGACTAAAAGAAAAAGTCGTATTCCATAACAAATATGGAGATACAAAAGATGAAGAAAATTTTATCTCTTTTACTAATTCTTTTCCCAATTCTAATCACGGCACAAGAACAAACTAAACCAATTGAAGGACTTAGAGATAACCCTCCAAAGGTTTTCGCATTGACAAATGTTAAGATCGTTCAAGCGCCAGGAAAAGTAATTGAAAAAGGAATTCTTATCATAAGAAATGGACTAATTGAGTCTGTCGGTTCAAATGTGAAAATACCAGCTGATGCTCAAATAGTTGATCTCTCTGGAAAGGTGATATATCCGGGATTTATAGATCTTTACACGAACTATGGTATGCCGAAGCGAAGAGAACAAGCTCAAATGGAAGGGCAACAGCTGGGAGCACAACAAGTTCAAGAAATTAAAAAAGGTGCTGATAGCTGGAATCCAAATGTGCTCTCACATAAACTTGCTATAGATGAATTTTCACCTGATCAGAAAGATGCTGAAAGATTAAGAGCGCAAGGTTTCACAGTCGTTCTCTCGGTTCCTAATGATGGAATCTTTAGAGGAAGAAGCGTTCTTGTGACGCTTGCGGACGGAAAAGCACCAAATGATGTCATCGTTAAACCAGTCGTTGCGCACCACATTGCTTTCATTCGTGGTTTTGGTAGAGATATATATCCTAATTCGCTAATGGGAAATATCGCTTTAATTCGCCAAACATTTCTTGATGCACAATGGTATGCTTCTGCATGGGATGCGTTTTCAAAAAATCCAGCGCTTCCGAAACCCGAGGTGAATTCATCGCTTGAAGCTTTGTTGGGTGCATTAAAAGGTGAAAAAGTTGTCTTTGAAACCGCCGATGAACTTGACTTTTTAAGATGCGCAAAAATTGTGAAAGAATTCTCACTTAACGCATTCATAATTGGAAGTGGCTATGAATATCGTAGAGTTGAAGCAATAAAAAATACCGGACTTCCAGTTGTAATCCCTGTTAACTTCCCAAAACCACCCGATGTTGAAAACCCTGATGATGCAGATAACATTGATTTGAGGACATTGAAACATTGGTATAATGCACCTGAAAATCCTAAAAGGCTAAATGAAAATGGAGTAACATTTGCTTTTACGACATATCGTCTTGAAAACCCAAACGAGTTTATGCAAAGAGTTCGTGAATCTGTTGAAAGAGGATTACCGGAAGATGTTGCGCTTTCAGCTTTAACGATCACACCGGCAAAGATAATTGGACTTGATAGAATGCTTGGTTCTGTTGAACCTGGAAAAATGGCAAACTTTATTATCACTGACAAAAATATATTTGATGAAGACGCCAGGATACTTCAAGTTTGGATTTCTGGTGAAAAATATGATGTTGAAGGTTTGCCGGAATTTGATCCGAGGGGAGAGTGGAAAGCACAATTGAACAATGATACATTGAATTTGACAATAGCTGGGCAACTTAAAAATCTCAGAGGGAGAGTTAAAAAAGGTGATAAATCTGTTAATTTAATCAGGATTAATTTGTTTGACAATAACTTAACTATTGCTTTCTATGGTGATTCGGTTGGAATAAATGGAATTGTAAGAATTTCCGCCTTTGTAAAAAAAGATAGAATTGAGGGTTATGCTGAAGTTTCAGGTGGAGAAAGAGCGTTGTTCAAAGCGATAAAAATCTCTGAACCTAAAGATGAAACACCACGAAGGATGAGAAAGGTGAAATTTGAACCTTTACCTGTTGTCTATCCAGACGGAGCATTTGGTCTCTCAAAGATCCCTGAACAACCTGAATATGTTTTAATTAAGAATGCGACCATTTGGACAAGCTCAGATTTAGGTAAACTTGAAAATGCTGATATGCTTATCCGGCGCGGAATAATTGAAAGGATTGGAAAAAATATACAAGCGCCTAAAGGTGCAATTGTGATTGACGCTACTGGAAAACATGTCACACCCGGAATAATTGACGCTCACTCTCACACTGCAATCTCGGGAGGAGTTAATGAATCAACCCAAGCAATAACTTCCGAGGTTAGAATTCAGGATGTAATTAATAGCGATGATATAAATATATATCGTCAACTTGCTGGCGGTGTAACTACTGTAAATGTATTACACGGATCAGCCAACCCAATTGGAGGTCAAAATGCGGTAATAAAATACAGATGGGGTTCGTTGCCGGATGAACTTATTTTCAAAGAAGCACCTTCCGGAATAAAATTTGCTCTTGGTGAAAATGTCAAGCAAAGTAATTGGGGCGATAGGTATACAACGAGGTATCCGCAAACGAGGATGGGCGTAGAACAAATCATAAGAGACGCATTTAAATCAGCAATTGATTATGAAAAGGCATGGAATACTTATAGGGAAGAAAGCAAGAAAAAAATTTTAATTCCACCGAGGCGAGATCTTCAACTTGAGGCACTTCTTGAAATACTTAAAGGACAACGACTCGTTCATGCTCATTCGTATAGACAGGATGAAATACTTATGCTTTTAAGAGTTGCTGAGGATTTTGGATTTAGAATTGCAACATTGCAACATGTTCTTGAAGGATATAAAATAGCAGAAGCGATAGCTAAACATGGTGCTGGGGCTTCATCATTTAGCGATTGGTGGGCGTATAAATTTGAAGTTTATGATGCAATTCCGCATAATGGTGCTTTAATGGAAAAAGTTGGTGTAGTTACATCGTTTAACTCAGATAGCGATGAACTTGCAAGAAGATTAAATCTTGAAGCTGCAAAAGCCATAAAATACGGCGGGCTGACCGAGGAACAAGCTTTAAAACTCGTCACTATAAATCCGGCAAAACAATTGAAGATTAATAAATATGTAGGCTCGCTTGAACCTGGAAAACATGCGGATTTCGTGATTTGGAGCGGAAATCCACTATCAACTTACACGATCTGTGAGCAAACTTGGATTGAAGGGAGAAAGTATTTTGATAGGAACGAGGACTTGAAAATGCGCGAGGAAGCAAAGAGATTAAGAAGTTTCATAATCCAAAAAATTATTGAAGTGAAAACTGCTGCAAGACCACAGCCACAAATTGCATCACCAACAAATTAATAGGAGGCTGAAGATGAAAATAAAATCAATTTTAATTTGGGTTTTAACACTTGTTTTCGTCTCAAATTTAATTGCATCCGACATAATCCCAGGCAAGCCCCAAAACAAACCAATTGCTTTAGTTGGAGGGACAGTACACACGATCACAAATGGAACAATTGAAAACGGCGTAGTTTTATTTGACAAAGGCAAAATTGTTGCCGTTGGGAAAAATGTTAACATTCCCAAGGATGCCGAAGTAATTGATGTAAGCGGGAAGCACATTTATCCCGGATTGATCAATGCCTTTACTACAATTGGATTGATAGAGATTGGAGCAGTGAGGGCAACTCGCGATGTTGCTGAAGTTGGTCTTGTAAATCCAAATGTGCGTGCGGAAATCTCCTTTAACCCTGACAGTGAACATCCGCCCGTGACACGAGCAAATGGTATAACGCTTGCACTTGTTGTGCCAACTGGTGAGCTCATCGCTGGTCAATCAGCTTTAATGATGCTTGATGGATGGACTTGGGAAGAAATGACGCTAAAAGCGCCTGTTGGACTTCATATTTATTGGCCAAGGATGACTCAACCCTCCGGTCCTGGATTTGCGCCTGCAAGACGAGGTCCTGAGGAACTAAGAAGAGAAGTAGAAAAACGACTTCAATTAATTCGGGAAACATTTCAAAAAGCAAGAGCATACAAAAAAGCAAAAGAAGCAGAAAATCAACAAAAAGACATTCCATATCATGATACCGATTTAAAATATGAAGCGATGATACCAGTGCTTGAAGGGAAAGTGCCAGTTTTTGTTCATGCGAACTCATCAAAGGAAATTTTATCAGCTATTGAATGGGCTGAAAGCGAAGGGGTAAAAATTGTCATCGTTGGTGGAAATGATTCTTGGAAGGTTGCCGATGTTTTGAGAGCAAAGAACATTCCCGTGATCTTAACAAATATCCACCGATTGCCATCAGGAAGAGATGTTGAATATGATGAACCATTTACTGTGGCATATAAGCTTTACAAAGCTGGTGTTAAGTTCTGTATCGGAGGGGAAGGTGGATATTATAATGAAAGAAATCTTCCTTATCAAGCAGCAACCTGTGTGGCATTTGGGCTTCCAAGAGAAGAAGCATTGAAAGCTATAACGATTTATCCTGCTGAAATCCTTGGTGTAGCTGATAAAGTAGGCTCAATTGAAGTCGGAAAAGATGCAACGCTTATTGTTACAACAGGTGATCCTCTTGAAATACCAACACAAGTGGTTTATGAATTCATTCAAGGTAAAAAAGTTGATCTCTCAAACCGACAAACCAAACTTTACGAAAAATATCTTGAGAAATATCGTCGGCTTGGATTATTGAAATGAGAAAGTGAACTAGCTTAAAACTTCCAAAAGCGAACAGATTCATTGTCAGATCTTTTTGGGACAAATGATAGCAAAGTGAGCTTAAAAAATGCAACTAACATGTGACGCAATTGAAAAGGTCGCTTTAAGAGTTGTGACACTTACATTTCTTGCAATGTTATATAGAGATATTTCACCGTAAGTTAAGCAAGCTTAGGGATTGTTGTTTAAAAATTAAATCCTGAATTTCAAAGTTTACAAAACTTGAATTTTTGTTTGCCTAATAATTTTAAACAAATGCGAAAACTTAATCTTCCTGACTTACATCTGAAATCCAATTCATTGCTAGAACCGTTGCGGAAATTAAAATCCCAGGGAAAATTGGTAACCACCAAGTTGATATTAGGCTTTTTTCTGCTTCACTTATCATATTACCCCAAGTTGGAGTTGGAGGTTGAATCCCGAATCCAAGAAAACTTAAAATTGATTCAGTCAATATGACATCACCGGTTATAAGTGGAATGCTTATCAGCGCTGGTGTGATCGCGTTTGGCAGGATATGTTTAATTGCTATTTTAAAACTGGACAGCCCAATTGATTCAACTGCAAGGATGAACTCCATTTCTTTTAGTCTCAGAAATTCCGCTCTTACAAGTCGGGCTATGCCCATCCAGTTTAACAAAGAGAGTATAATTATAATTGAAAAGATTGTTTGTGTTTGAGTAAAGGCAATGACAGCGAGAACAAGAAAAAGTTTCGGAAAAGCAAGAAATACATCGGTTACCCTCATTAGAATTTTATCTACAATCCCACCAAAATAACCAGAGATAGCCCCGATTGAGACACCAATTAGAAAAGCAAACAGAGATGAAAGAATACCAATTATAAGAGAAAATCTTCCACCATAAATCGTTCTACTAAAGACATCTCTTCCGAGATTATCTGTCCCGAATATAAAGAAAATCGTCTTGACATTTCGCAATTTGTTGATTTCAACTTTGCCAGATAAGAACTTCTGCTCGTAGTAAATCAGACTATCTTGAATTCTGTAATCAAGAACAAAAAGTTTGCCCCCATCGTTAAATGTTAACTCATAAGCTTTTGAAAACGGAGGAAGAGATGAAAGATTTTCTCTGTCGGGCGATATAACTGGATCAAATGGAGTTATTAAGTCGGCGAAAATTAAATACAAAGTAATTATAAATCCGACGAAAAATATTTTCTTTTGCTTTTTCATTTTAACCTTATTCTTGGATCAAGGATTGAATATAGAATATCCGAAATCAAGTTACCAACAATCACGATGAATGAAACAAAGAGCGTCACCCCAACTATAAGCGGATAATCTCGTTGAAAAATTGAATCAACCGTTAGTTTGCCAATTCCGGGGATTGAGAAAATCTCTTCAACGACAACCGATCCAGCGAAGAAAATCGGAAGATAAAGTCCAAAAAGAGTCACCACCGGTAAAAGTGCGTTTGGTAAAGCATGCCTGTGAAAAATTATTTTCTCATCAAGTCCTTTTGCTTTCGCTGTTTTAATGTATGTTTGGGAGAGGACTTTTAACATCGTATTTCTTGTAAACCTTGCTATTGCAGCCATCGGAGCAGTTCCGAGAGTAATGGCGGGTAGAAATATGTGTAGAATGGTATCATAGATTTTTTCAATTAAACTCATCTCATTGAAATTTAAAGAGTGAAGCCCTGAAGGCGGAAATAATTCAAGCGTATAGCTAAACAGCAGAATTAAAATTATACCAAGCCAAAAAGTAGGAAGCGAATATAGTACGAGAAGAAGTGAGTGAGTTGTTCGCTCCAGCAACTTTCCTTGATTTCTTGCGGATTGAACTCCAATTAAAATTCCAAAGCCAAAACTAAAAATAAAAGCTGGAATCCCTATAGTTAATGTCGGAGCAAATGACTCAATTATACAATCTATTACAGGTTTACGATAGATAAAAGAGAAACCAAAGTTGCCAGTAATGATTTCCTTAAGCCAGTTTAAAAATTGGATCAATACTGGTTTATCAAGTCCATATGATGCTCTTATTCTTTGGATGACATCTTCAGATAATCTCGGATTTAAGTAGATATCTGAAAATGAAACATCCGGTAGAAGTCTTATCAAGAAAAAGACAATCGTCGCAATACCAAATGATAAAAAAATAGAGTTGATGAGTCGTTTTAAAACAAAACCCATTTTGATGCGCTATTTTAATTCCCATTCATGCAAGTTATAAAGGAAACTTATACTATTCATTCGCACTGTTTCGCTCTTTATTCGTTTATTTATTCCGTTTATTCGCACTGGTTCGTAAAGGAAAGTATATGGCTGATCTTCATAAATTATCTCCTGAACCTTATCCCATATAACCTTTGCTCTTGAAAGATCATTCAGAACCGCGGCTGAATCATTTAATTTGTCAAATATTGGATTTGAATATGAAACGATGTTATGCCCGGATTTTATTGCCTCGGAATGGAAAATTATGGTGAGATCTGGCTTCGTTGCAACTCTCCAACCTGATAAAACCGCATCAAAGTTTTTGTCAAGGATATAACGCATAAATGTGTTAAACTCAAAGACTTGTATTTCCATTTTTATGCCAAGTTTAGAAAGATCATTCTGAATTGCCGTTGCGATTTCCTTCCGGGTTTGATTTTCAGCGTTCGTTATAAGTGTGAATTTGAAATCAATTTTCTTGTTGGCTATAACTTTATCAAGTATTCCGTCGCCATTTGAGTCTCTCCAGCCGGCTTCGGTTAGAAGTTTTTTGGCTTTTTCAGGATCATATGGATATGGTTTTAATTTATCATTGTGAGCCCAGAAAATTGAAGGGAATGGAGAAGTTGAACGAACCGCGTTCCCTTTAAGTATTACTTTGATTATATATTCAACATTTATTCCATAAGATAGAGCTTGCCGAACTTTCTTATCCGCAAAGAGTGGGTTTCTTTGGTTCCAACCAATGTATTCGTAGGCTAAAAATGGATATTTTATAAACTTGATGTTTGGATTGTTCTCATATTTTTCTGCAACAGCTGGTGGAATTGAAGGTAACACATCTATTTCACCATTTAGAAATTGAAGTAGAAGATTTGATTCATTTGGCACGATCTTGACGAAAATTCTTTTGATTTTAGGATAATTTTTGTCAAAATATTTTTCGTTTTTCACAAGCTCAATTAATTGACCTCTTTCCCAACGAGCAACTTTATATGGTCCATTTGTGATCGGGTTTTTATCAAAATATCCATTCCTTCTCCATTCAGAGAAAGGAATTTTTTCATAGACATGTTTTGGAACTATCCAAATGTCGTTTATGTCAGTTAGTTGATACGGATATACATAATGATATTTAACGACTAAGGTCGTTTCATTCAATGCTTTAACGGATTTAATGTTTCTGATTATATCTTCTGAATTTAGCCAAGCGACTTCTGGTGATGTCGCTGCTTTAAAGCTGAATTCAATATCGTAAGCGGTCGTTTTAACTCCATCTGTCCAATATACATCATTACGAAGGTAAAATGTTATTTGTGTTGAATCCTCGGACCATTCCCAGCGCTTTGCAAGAAGTGGAACAAAAGTTTTGTAATCTTCTTGCTCGACAGCAAGCCGTAGGTATACCCTATCAAGCAGATCTTGAGAGAAAAGAGATGTGCTTAAATATGGATTGAAAGAATCAATATCAATTGTGCTTCCTATGACGATATAATTTTTTCTCGTTTCCTTTCTACAGCCTAAAAAAATCAGAAGAATTAATATAAACAAAAAGAACGGAAACCGATGATTAATTCGCATTTAATTTATAATTTTGTTATTCAAAATCGTGCTCAAAGTATTTAGTTATTCTTTCAATTGGAATATCTTCGGTTTTTAAAGTAGACGCTTTTTGTTTGAGAAGAGTTTCAATATTTTTGTTGAATTCCTTAGCGGAATCATATCCGTAATGTTTTAAAAGATGATTAAGCGCTATAACTTCAGCGATCACTGTTATATTTTTCCCTGGGAAAATTGGGAGTTTGATAAGTGGAATTTCAACTCCAAGTATTGAAATATGTTCTTCATCAAGCCCCGTGCGCGTATATTCTTCTTTTGGATCCCAATCAAGAAGCTCGACAACAACCTCAACCCTTTTTTGATACCGAATTGCTCTAATTCCAAACATATTTCTTATATCAATTATCCCAAGTCCTCTTATTTCCATAAAATGCTTTGTCACAGTATTGCAAGTTCCAATTAAAATGTTCTCCCCCTTTTTTGTAATTAACACTACATCATCTGCAACAAGCCGGTGACCTCTTTCAACGAGGTCAAGAGCGATTTCACTTTTTCCAATGCCAGAGCGACCGACGAAAAGAAGTCCTATTCCATATACATCAACGAGGTCGCCATGGATAACCGTTTGAGGAGCAAATTGATCATCGAGAAAATCACTTATGAAGTATACAAGTTTCGTTGTTTCAAGTGGCGTTTGGAAAACCGCCACTTCTTTCTCAGTGAAAAGATCAAGCAAATTGTCAGGAAGGGAATTGTCGTTAGTTATAACAACACAAGGGATTTCAAATTGAAGAATTGTTTGAATTGATTTTATTCTATTCTCTTGTGGTAAACTTTGAAGATATCTTATCTCAGTGTTTCCGAAAACTTGAATTCTATTGTATGTGAAAAGCTCAACATATCCAGCAAGTGCAAGCCCAGGGCGATGTATGTTTTTGTCTGTGATTTTTCTATCAAAACCCACCTCGCCATTAAGGGATCGGAGTTTGAAAAGCTCTCGACCAGATTCATAAAAGAATCCGACCGTTATATGAGTTTTTCGGAATTCTTTAAATTCCTTGTTAAACATCTATTATCTGTGTGATTTTAATTTGTCTTTAAATTTTATCAGTTGCCTTTCTACCTTTGTAAGCGATTTATCAAATGCTTTTAGGATATCTGGATCTGTAGCTTTTGCAGTGAGTTTATGTTCATAAACTTTTACAAGTATTTCAGCTTCTTTTAAATGATTATGCTTAGTGTCTTGACGAAGTATGACTTCGGTATCAATTATTCCGTTAAAAAATTTATCAAGTCGTGTGATTTCCTTCTCAATGTAAGTTTTAATTTGTTCTGTCATTTCAACATGATGCCCTGTAATTCTGACTGCCATGTGTAGATTCTCTTTTAATTTTCGTTTTTACAATTTAAATATAACAATTAACTCTTGATTTGTCAATTTCACAATTGAAGTTAAAATGGTTAGTTTCTCCATTCAACTTTTTCAATTTTTACCCCATCTGATCTGAAAACACCTGCGCCTTCCTCGTCCGTCCTATGAATCTTTGCACCAATTAGATTATACCTTCTTAAAACTATATCAGATGGATGATTATATTTGTTGTATTTCCCAACTGAGATAACCGCCCAGTGTGGTTTAACTTTTAAAACGAACGCTGGCGAACTGCTTGTTTCGCTACCATGATGTCCAACTTTTATCCAGTCGCTTTTTAAGAATGTATCATAAATCCTTATCATCGACTCTTCTGCTTCCTTTTCAGCATCTCCTGTAAAAAGAAATGAGTTGTTGCCATATTGAATTTTTATCGCAACGGATGAATTATTGATATCATGTCCAGAATTGTAATCTTTATCAGCTTCGTTAACTTTGATAAAAAATTCGGTTGGATGAAGGATGTAAATTCTCGCTTGGTCGGTTAATTCAATTTTATTTCCGGCTCTTGCTGTTATGTGCTTTATCCCTTTTTTTCTAATTATCTCAATATACTTTTGATAGATTGAGGAATTATACCTTAATCCGTTGTCTATCACCATTCCGACATCAAACCTTTCAAGTATGTATGGGATTCCGCCGATGTGATCATTATGCGGATGTGTTACGAGAATTGCATCAATTTTCTTTATGCCTTTCCTCTTCAAAAATGGCTCAATGATTCTCTCACCAGGATCAAAATTAAAGGTTTTATTTCCGCTATCAATCAGTAAATTCTTCCCGTCAGGGAATTCAACGAAGATAGCATCGCCTTGTCCAACATCAAGAACGGTTATTTCAAAATTTGAACTTGAATGAAAAGTTTCGCCAGTCAAGCTTGAAATAACTCCATTGGGAGCAAAGTAAATATAAAGATTCGCAAGGATCAAGAGGGCAAAAATTATCCGTTTCATTACACTTTGAAATTTTATTTTTAAGAAAACGGCAAAAAGGATGAAAAGCAGAAAAATATATATTGAAATTTCTTTGCTTGATTCAATATAAGCAAATGGAATTTGAGCGAAAAATTTCGCAATAGATATCGTTAGGCTCAAAACAAGCCATAAGGTATTTGCAAAAGTTTGTGCGATGAATTCTGAAATTGGATAAAAAAATACAACTGCGAAACCAAGTGGGACAGATAAGCTTGCAAGCGGAACGATGAAAACATTGGCAATAAGGGAAATCAGCGAGATTTTGTTGAAATATGAAATTATGAACGGTAGTGTTAAAATTTGTGCACTAAGTGAAACAATTACAAGCGATATGATCGGAAGCATATATCCGCTCGTTAGAGATGAAGAAAATTTTGAAACAAATTTAAAGATTTTTGGATAAAAATAAACGATCGAAGCAACGGCGGAGAAGGAGAGTTGGAAACCGGGATGGAAAATTTGCTTTGAATTGAACAAAAGAATAAGCAAAGCCGAAAAACCGAGCAAATTGTAAATGTCAACTCTTCTTTCAAAAGCCATTCCAATCAACACAATTGATGCCATTAAAGTTGCTCTGACAACCGACGGTGGTAGGTCAGTAATCAAAGCGTAAATTATGATCCCAACGAGTGTTAAAATAACTCTAACATTTAAGCCAACTCTGAAAAAGCTTGTTAACACAAAAAACATCAAGGTTATTATACCAACATTTAATCCAGAAACGGCAAGGATATGATATGTTCCTGTATTGATAAAATACTCTTGGACATCTTTTGAAATTTCACCTCTATATCCAAGAACTAATCCCTTTGCGAAAGCAGATTCCTGATGCGTTAGGAGCTTATCAAAAACTTTTAGAGCAAAGCTTCTTATCTTGTAAGCAAAACTTCTTATGATTTCAAGCGGTTGTGAAATTTGCGGTTCAAATTTTTTGACGATTTTAACATTGCCTTGAATATACGAAAGAAATACTGCTTCAATATCGTTTATTTTCAAATATCTTGCGAAGTTGAACTCATCTGGATTTCTTGATTTTAGCGGTTCTTTTAGAATTCCTATTATCTGAATTTGGTCGCCGTAGTCAAGGGTCGGCAGCGTATCTGATGGTGCTTTCCCTTTCCTTATTGAGACAAAGACATTTCCATTAACATTTATCTCTTCACCTGCTTTGAAAATTTTTTGAGCAGATATGATGAAATTTGATCTGTTATTTCTAAACTCCGGGTGCGAAATCAATTTACCTTGTATTTTTACAATCGCTGTATCGTTTGCAAAATTGACCACTGAATTTTTAGGTTGAAGCTCAGTATCCGCAAGGTATTTCAAAGCGCCGATGGTTATGACAATTAAGTAGATTGAAAAAGATTTAAGCAAATTCACTTTCAGTAATGAAAGAGTAAAATAAAGAACAATGAATAACAAAAGAGAAAGTGTGAGGATTTCAAGGGGAAATTTTAGAAAATCCTGAGCTAAAATTCCAATGATCAAAGCGAGCGAAAATTTTAAAGCGGGTCTGCTTCTCACACAGTAACAGAAATCCCTATGTTAAAAATTTTATCAGCTGGTTTTGCA
>JBCNVC010000150.1:0-2605 GCA_039630395.1 Candidatus Kryptonium sp.
CTCCCTTTCCATACACAGGAATCGGCTCATCCAGCAAAGCCTTTGAAATTACAACTGGAATCAGTTTCTCTGGATACTGCCAAGGGCCAAAATTGTTCGACGGCCTGACTGTTATTATAGGAAACCCATAGGTTCTTGAAAAAGCTCTGCCTAAAAGATCTTGTGAAGCCTTGCTTACAGCATAAGGTGAATTTGGCTTAAGTGGCGACTCTTCAGTGAATTTTCCCTCTTTAATCTCTCCGTACACCTCGTCAGTGCTGATATTCAAAAACCTCTTTATCCCAAATTTTAGGCTCAGTTCTAATAGATTGTAGGTACCCTCAACATTTGTTCTTAAAAAACTCCGCGGCTCAAGAATGCTTCTGTCAACATGACTCTCCGCGGCAAAATGGACAACACCATCTGGCTTTTCTGAATTGAAAATGTGTTCAAGAAATTCCATATTTAAAATATCCGCTTTATAAAATGTTATCTTCTCTAAAACATTATCTAATCTCCTCAAATCACCAGCATATGTTAGCTTATCAACAACGCAGACTCTGTATCCCCTACTTACCGCCATCTTTACGAAAAAACTCCCAATAAAACCTGCTCCACCAGTAACAAGTATTTTCATGAGTTGACACCGTATATAAAATTGCTCTCTGCCTCACGAAACAGGGGAAGCTTGCTATCTTTCTCTGAAATAATGGGTTTTGCTATGGGCCAAGAGATATTCAAATCAGGATCATTCCAAATAATGCCTCTGTCAAGTTCTGGACAGTACTCCTCTGTTGTCTTATATAAAACCTCGGCATCCTCTAACGCTACAAAACCATGGGCAAAGCCAGGTGGAATCCACAGTGCGTATTTATTCTCACTTGATAACTCAACTGCAACCCATTTGCCATAGGTAGGCGACCCTTTCCTGATGTCTACCGCTACATCCCAAATCTTACCACGCAGACATCTTACCAGCTTTCCTTGAGCTTTAGGGTGTAGTTGATAGTGTAATCCCCTCAAAACTTCTCTCTTTGAAAAAGAGTGATTGTCTTGAAAAAAATCACACCGAATTCCTACTTCTAAAAAATCACTTTTTTTGTAAGTCTCCATGAAAAAACCCCTGTTGTCTCCAAATACTCTCGGTATAACAAGATATAAATCAGGTATTTCTAATCTCTTAAATTCAAAGGGCATGGTGGTCTTCCTCCGCTATTCTGGCAAGATACTTACCATAGGATGTTTTACCATATGACTTGGCAAATTCAAGTAATGTCTGCTTGTCAATCCACTCATTTCTGTAAGCTATTTCCTCAAGACAACCAATCATTAAACCTGTCTTTCTCTCTATGGTTGCTACAAATTCCCCTGCCTCAAGAAAACTATCATAAGTTCCCGCATCAAACCAAGCAAAACCTCTGCCAAATAGTTTTACCCTTAAAGATTTAGCCCGTAAATACTCCTCTAAAACAGAGGTTATCTCAAGCTCTCCTCTGTGAGATGGCTTAACTTTTCCTGCTATTTCAAAAACCTTTGAATCAAAAAAATACACCCCAATAACTGCATAGTGAGACCTTGGTTCCTTAGGTTTCTCCTCAATAGAAATTACCCTTCCTTCACTGTCAAATTCAATGATGCCATATCTGTGAGGGTCATGGACATAGTAACCAAATATGTAAGCACCACCTGAGTTTTCAACACTTGCTTTAGCCTCATTTAAAATCTTGACCAAATCATGGGCGTAGAGGATGTTATCGCCTAAAATGAGAAAAATTGAATCGTCACTTGTATAAGGTTTAGCCACAAGCAGACCATCTGCGATGCCCCTTGGCTTCATCTGAATCGCATAACTCGAATTTAGTCCCATTTTACTTAATTTGTGAGTCAAGATCTTGAAAGTATTCTCATCATCTTTGTTTATCACAAAGATGATATCTCTGATTTTCAAAAGCATAGCAAGGCTTATTGGGTAGAAAAGCATAGGTTTGTTGTAAATAGGGAGAAAGTGTTTATTTATAAATTGCGTGCAGGGATAAAGCCTTGTTCCTGAACCACCTGCAAGAATTACAGCTTTCATGATTTAAGAATCAAATAATATGAATTTTATTATTTGTCAAGGACCTGTATGAGTCCATAGGATTTTAGACTGAGGTGAATTTTTGTTAAATTTGTAACAAATCAACTCCAAAGGTGATACAAAAAAAATTCTGGGATGCCCCCAAATTTTGGACAACTAAAATGTTAGGGTTTGTTTTTGTGAAAACTCTCTATGTGCCCTCCCCTCTATACCCCACCTCTCAATCACTCTACGAAAAGCTTTAGATTTAATTCAAGCTTTAAATTTAAATTCAGGGCCACCGTCCCTCCTCACCACCTTCGGTGCATCATGTGCCCAAACATACGCTCTAAATGCTCTGCTACCACTATGATCCGTCAAACTAATTCAACCAATACGGGAAATGTTTAAATCAAGAAAAGGCCATTTACCTAAATCCAAGGAGTGATATTTCAGAGCTAAAGCACTTATTCCCTCTCTTATCTCTCTATCTCTTGGCCTTGTTTCCCTTTGTTTTTGGTAATAAAAAGTTATATTTAAAGTTCTTTGCATGATGGCAACCTTTTGAGC
>JBCNVC010000151.1:0-2540 GCA_039630395.1 Candidatus Kryptonium sp.
GTTAGTACATAGCCCCAAAGAAAAACAGGCAACAATGCAAAAGAAACCTTAAAACGAAGATGGAAAATCAGATCTCTAAAATTTTCAAAAGAGGTTCTCATTTTCAGGATTCATTTGTTTTATTTTCTTTGCTAAGGATTTCTCACCATATTTTCAAAGATACTGTTTCGCTTAATGTTTTCAAAACCACGAAATTTGTAAATGCGGTTTTAGTTGAATAAACAACCTCTGCATTTGTTGCCTCAAGCTTTTGATAAAAGGTGTCAATTTGGACATTGATAAAAATGTTTTTCTGATTTGACTTTATTTTTATTTCGTTCGGATTAAACTCATATTCTATCTTCAAATCGTCAAACTTTCTCATTTCATAATATGCTTCTTTGCTCGTCATAAATCTGATGTATGGATAATTTTTAGTGAAATTTCTCAACCAATCTCTAAACTTAAAATAAAGTCCCTCATTATTCTTCCCACGCCACGGAAGATAAAACCAGTTTCTTACAAGTTCTGGGTTTTCAACCTCATCAGGAGTATAAATAATATCATCGGGATGAACGAAATGAGTCCAAACCCCAAGCATTGCGATTTCACTTAAAATAAGCACCTTAACATAATCATCAATGAAAAATCCAGCTGATACTCTTGGAATGCAGTAAAGCTTTTCATTCCATGGTTCAGGTCCAAATTCCCTGTATTGTCCAATATCAAAATATCCAGAATATAACCCTGCTATAACTTTTATCGATGGAAAACTTTGGGCGATTGCTTGGACACCAACTGAATCAATCCAATTTGTCGGCGGGATATATGTTATGGGCAACTCTCCTAATCCTTCCTCAACCCATTTATTTTGAGCAAATTCCAGTGCCTTTTTCATATTTTCAATACTTTTCCATTCATCTATCAAAAGCGAAAAATGATTGTATCCACGAAATCCAAGCTCGTTTTTCAACTTAAACTGTCTTGCGATCGATTTTGAAACTTCAATTTCCTTTCCTAAGAGTTTTACCTTTCCAATTCTCCATTCTGTTAGGTGAAACGGAGGTTTAGTATCAGCCCCATAATTGAAAACGAGACCCGCTGTATACTTTAAGCCGAACTCATCTTGAAGCTTTACCATATCCGGATAAAAAACAAAAAAATGGTATTCTGCCATTGTCATTTTAAATTCTTCCCATATAATCTTCTTCTTTGAATTTGGCACTGCGGTCGGAAAATCATCAATGAAGATGATTGCAAAATTTGGAAAGGGTTGAACAAATTTATCCGAAACAGAAGCAATTGATTGAGTTATAAAACCACGAAACAATTTACTTGATAAAAGCGAAGTATTCCAGTAAATCACTTTACCCTTGCCATATCTTACCAGCCAAACGGAAGGTATTTTCGCTGAGGTTGTTGCAATGATGTTTTTTGAACCATAATGAATAAAGTCAAACATTGAAAGATTCGCAATGATAGAATCAGGGATAGTTGTATTTTCAAGCATTGGCAACAAATTCACATTAAAGATAAACCCTGAATTTCCAGATTTTAAGAATAAATTTTTTCTGTCGCGTGGTTCAACCCTAAATAGATCCGATAAATAATCATTATACCCACGATATATAACAGCAAGTCCTCCACCAGAGGCAACAAAGCTTTTTATTTTGTCGCAATCTTCCTTTGAGAGTTTGTTTATAAATTCAGTCGCAAAAACTATAGTATAGTAATCCTCTAAGTTTTCAATCTTAGTATTTGGATAATCCGAAAGATCAAATTCATCATAAGCTATCTTCGCATATCTAAAAGCCCATCTGGCATTTTCAGTGCAATCATATGAATAAGAGTCAGAAGAATCATAAATAAGAAGAATTTTCTCAGTTTCACCTATGGAAAAAACGAGGTTTTCCCTTTGATTTCCGCATGAAGCGAATAAAAAGAACAGAAACAGAAAAGACACTTTAAAAAGATTTCTCCGCATCCTCAATCGTGTCATAAAATTCAAAATGTTTTTCTGTTTTCGTGATCTCAAACAATTTCTTTATTCGCGAACTTACATTAGCAAACTTTATTGTACCTCCTTTCTCCTTAACGCTCCGATACGCAACTACAATTATTCCAAGCCCCGAACTATCAATAAAAGTGACATCAGAGAAATCGACGATTATATTCACCTTCCCTTTATCAATCAAGTTCTTGAAAGCTTCTCTCGCATGAATCGAGCTTGCAACATCAAGTTCGCCTTTGAGCTTAAGAATAACATAATTACTTTTATCGCTGACCGTGTATTCCATTTTTTTATCCATTTTTTTTGTTTTGATTCTTTCAATCCATTCAAGAAAAATGAAACAATTTTCACAGGAATAATCACCGTGAAACCTGCACATAATTTCAGGGGATTGCCAACACCGCTTAAAGTTGCTTTCATAAACTGGGCATCTTGAACATACATCTTTTGGTTCACCTTTGAACTTCCAGCATTCTTCAATCCATCCAGTGCCCGCTTTATCTCTTTTTTCTTTCATAACATCAAGAAAGGCAAAAACGACCTTCGGATC
>JBCNVC010000152.1:0-2536 GCA_039630395.1 Candidatus Kryptonium sp.
AATTTACCCTCCAACTTTTCCTGCATCATCCTTTCCAGTTTGAATCGAACCTGTGAGGGATTGAAACATAAATTGCTCAAACGGCTTGATTTTCTGCCTTTCCTTGTTTGAATCGAACCTGTGAGGGATT
This sequence comes from Candidatus Kryptonium sp., assembly GCA_039630395.1. GTDB lineage: Bacteria > Bacteroidota > Ignavibacteria > Kryptoniales > Kryptoniaceae > Kryptonium. The sequence goes on from JBCNVC010000152.1 coordinate 131, forward strand.
GAAACTTCATCTTTTCTAATTCACTTTTCAAATCTTGGATCTGTTTGAATCGAACCTGTGAGGGATTGAAACATTTTCCTGTTATTACCAGGCACTTCATTTTTCGCCGTTTGAATCGAACCTGTGAGGGATTGAAACTAATACCAGCTCCAAGCATACTATCCTCTACTGAAGGCGTTTGAATCGAACCTGTGAGGGATTGAAACATATGTGGTTTGGGTATAAAGAGCAAAAATACTATAGTTTGAATCGAACCTGTGAGGGATTGAAACTTAAAACGACATACGCCTGAATTAACTCGTTAATAATGTTTGAATCGAACCTGTGAGGGATTGAAACTACCTTGACGACGCAACTTTGAAAGCGGAGTCTTCTTGTTTGAATCGAACCTGTGAGGGATTGAAACAACCCAGCAAATTTTAAATTCTCAATCTTTTCAACTTGTTTGAATCGAACCTGTGAGGGATTGAAACCAAGTGCCCTTGGCTTGTAATTTCTTTAGCTCCAACGTTTGAATCGAACCTGTGAGGGATTGAAACACCAATAAAGGGGATCGGCCACGATAATTTTTTCCGGTTTGAATCGAACCTGTGAGGGATTGAAACGTAAACCCTATCTCTTTGTTCCCGATCCTATACCAGGTTTGAATCGAACCTGTGAGGGATTGAAACACTGTTTCTAAAGCTCTTTTCAGTCTCCGCAAGTCCTGTTTGAATCGAACCTGTGAGGGATTGAAACCATCAACGACGCCCCAGTTGCTATAACTTGCAAGCGTTTGAATCGAACCTGTGAGGGATTGAAACTTGCATTTTGAGAGAATACAAAAAGCAAATGTCGTTTAGTTTGAATCGAACCTGTGAGGGATTGAAACACTTGTGCAAGTTTTCCCTTTCTTACTTTTTGTCCAGTTTGAATCGAACCTGTGAGGGATTGAAACTGAAACTGGACAAGATTTTGAGTTTAACTTAAAAAATGTTTGAATCGAACCTGTGAGGGATTGAAACTTTGGAAGGTGCTCCAGATTCAAAAATTCAATTCTTGTTTGAATCGAACCTGTGAGGGATTGAAACGAAATTATTGAAAAAATTATGAAAACAATTGAAAGGAGTTTGAATCGAACCTGTGAGGGATTGAAACTTCTTTCAGCTCATTGAGCTGGTCTTGGGTGAGATTGGTTTGAATCGAACCTGTGAGGGATTGAAACTTATACTTTTCAAAACCCTGTTCTTCGTGAGTATTTTGTGGTTTGAATCGAACCTGTGAGGGATTGAAACTTTTGTAATTTGACTTTGACATAGTAATTACTCCATTGTTTGAATCGAACCTGTGAGGGATTGAAACTAGAGTAAATCCAAACCCAATCGTCAAAAATTATTCTCATGTTTGAATCGAACCTGTGAGGGATTGAAACACTTTCTTGCGGCTTTTGCTTGTCCAGGAGGACCCCGTTTGAATCGAACCTGTGAGGGATTGAAACTTTTCAATGTCAATTATTTTGTTTTCTACTGTCAATCTCAAGTTTGAATCGAACCTGTGAGGGATTGAAACAACTCTCAATTTCTTTATTTACCTTTGACATTACCAACAAGTTTGAATCGAACCTGTGAGGGATTGAAACACACTGGCTTTTCAAGCAAATTAACAACGCTGAAATAGTTTGAATCGAACCTGTGAGGGATTGAAACAAAAGTGCTTTCTCCGTCATCACAGATCCACCCATTGTTTGAATCGAACCTGTGAGGGATTGAAACAAAAGTTTTTCCAACTCTGCGAACTTTTGGGGAGTAAGTTTGAATCGAACCTGTGAGGGATTGAAACCTCGGACAGCGAATTTAAAAAGTTTCTTGAAATGTTGGTTTGAATCGAACCTGTGAGGGATTGAAACGCCATACTGCTTCTTTGAACCTCATTTACCGAACGAAGTTTGAATCGAACCTGTGAGGGATTGAAACATCACATCCAACATTTCCTGGCTTGGATAATCAAAGTTTGAATCGAACCTGTGAGGGATTGAAACTATAGTGAACGATAACAAAAACAAAAAGGAAATAGTGAGTTTGAATCGAACCTGTGAGGGATTGAAACAAGCTGCTTCAAGCTTTTCAATGTCTGAAATGTTCTGTTTGAATCGAACCTGTGAGGGATTGAAACGATTTTGATTCATTTTTCAATTTAATCATTTTGCCCGTTTGAATCGAACCTGTGAGGGATTGAAACTTAAATTAACTCGCTCAATTGTTGTTTTACTCTTGTGTTTGAATCGAACCTGTGAGGGATTGAAACTTTACGTTCAATGTTGGCGTCCAGTATTTCTTCAAGTTTGAATCGAACCTGTGAGGGATTGAAACTGCCTGCTGATGGAATTGAACCATCAACCGCATGCGGTTTGAATCGAACCTGTGAGGG
>JBCNVC010000153.1:0-2532 GCA_039630395.1 Candidatus Kryptonium sp.
CAACTTCTGCTTCCATCATAAACTTTCTCATTTCAGGAGACGGTTTTGTAACTGTGTCACTTCTCAAATCAATGTATTGTTTAGTAGACATATCAGAAAAAAATGTGTTTTAGACATTACCAAAAAAAGACAAAAGTTAAACATTAATGAACTTGAAGAAGTACCTACGGGTTAAAAGATACAACAAACAAACTATTTAACCAAACTTAATTTCACAACATCAACGCAACATCAAATTCGATTTCAATTGAATGAAAACTCATTCACAAAGTCACTTTCCCACCTGCATATTAAGCTTTACCCCTCCCTCACGATATACTACAAGTCCTCCTCCATTTGTCCCAATCCATTTGTTCCCATATTTGTCTATAGAAATTGCTAAAATGTCATTATTAGGCACACCTGAATCTGCCGGGTAGAAAATTATCCAATTTTTTCCATCAAATTTTACAAACTTTCTCTTACCACCTATTCCAATCCACTTGTTCCCTTGTCCATCTATAGCAATTGACTTAATATCGTCGCTCGGCAAACCTGAGTTTCCTGTGTTATAAACTATCCAACTTTTACCATCAAACTTCGCAAGTCCACCTCCACTTGTCCCAATCCACTTATTCCCTCGCTTATCTATAATGATTGACCTAATATCATTACTTGGCAAACCTGAATTCCCTGTGTTGTAGACCACCCAATTCTTACCATCAAACTTTGCAAGCCCCCCTCCTTTCGTCCCAATCCACTTGTTCCCTTGTTCATCTATGGCAATTGACCTAATATCATTACTCGGCAAACCTGAATTTGATGTATTGTAAACTACCCAATTCCCCCCATCAAACTTTGCAAGCCCTCCTCCCCATGTTCCAATCCACTTGTTCCCTTGTTCATCTATGGCAATTGATGAAACAGTATCGCCTGGCAAACTTGAATTCCCCGTATTGTAAACTACCCAATTTTTACCATCAAACTTTGCAAGCCCCTCTCCATCCGTTCCAATCCACTTGTTCCCTTGTTCATCTATGGCAATTGACCTAATATCATTACTCGGCAAACCTGAATTTGATGTATTGTAAACTACCCAATTCCCCCCATCAAACTTCGCAACCCCTCCTCCCAATGTTCCAATCCACTTGTTCCCTTGCTCATCTATGGCAATTGACCAAGCATAACCATGTGGCAAACCCGAATTTTTTGTATTATAAACTACCCAGTCTTTACCGTCAAACTTTGCAACTCCACCTCCCCATGTCCCAATCCACTTGTTTCCTTGTTCGTCTATGGCGATTGATAAAACAGTATCTCTCGGCAAACTTGAGTTTTCTGTGTTGTAAACTATCCAATTTTTATCGTCAAACTTGACAAGCCCTTCTCCTGTCCCGATCCACTTGTTTTTTTGTTTATCTATGGCAATTGACTTAACATAATCGCTTGGCAAACCTGAGTTTATTATATTATAAATTATCCAATTTTCCCCATCAAACTTTGCAACTCCTCCTCCCCCTGTCCCGATCCACTTGCTTCCTTGTTCGTCTATAGCAATCGAGTAAACATAATTACTTGGTAAATCTGAATTTTTTGTGTCGTAAACTACCCAATTTTTACCATCGAACTTCGCAACTCCTCCTCCCCATGTCCCGATCCACTTGCTCCCCTGTTTGTCTATGACAATTGACAAAACAGAATCATTTGGTAAACCTGAATTTTCTGTATCGTAAACTACCCAATTTTTACTATCAAACTTCGCAAGTCCTCTCTATGTTCCAATCCACTTATTCCCTCGCTCATCTATATTAATTGCCAACACTATATTAGCTGGCAATCCTGAATTTGACCTGTTATAAAATATTCTCTCACCAGTTGTTCTATCAAGCCGAACAAGCCCTCCACTTGTTCCAACCCAAACATAATTACCTTCAAATGCAATTGCAAGAACACTGTTACCGTAAGTAAAATTAATCCATTCAGGATTCTGTGAAGGTGAAGACTTATAAAACAAAAAAACCAAAAAGAGCAAAACACCCACTAAACCTAAAGCAAGAGTCAAAATTAAAAATATTTTACTTTTAAGAACTTTCATTTTTTTAACTCCCTCTTTCTTTATTCCCAATTTTCGCGAGCCAACTTGGCAATTTAAATTATTAAGGCTCATCTAAAAACGCAAAACGAAAAACAAAACCTAAAATTTATTTTCCTAATTGTATCCGTATTCAAGTATAAATATAGAGAAGAAAAACTATACCTATCAAGTGGTTTCAAAGTTTCAAACGAAAATTAAAAATTTGTCCTACATAAAGCAGTAGCCGCAAGTCAATTTTGTTCCAATTCTTACGCTTGCGGCTACCTTATTCTTTTCACTTTTTAGAAAAGACCGATTATATTTCCTTGCTCATCAACATCCATATTGAAAGCAGCGGGATTTTTCGAAAGCCCTGGCATAAGCATGATATCTCCGCAAATTGCGACGACAAATCCAGCACCAGCAAACAAACGAGCATCAGTTACAGTTAATGTCCATCCCTTCGGAACCCCGATAAG
>JBCNVC010000154.1:0-2501 GCA_039630395.1 Candidatus Kryptonium sp.
CTTATTTTTTGTTTTCGTTAAAAATTGCTTGTTTTGTACAGCCACAAATTCTAATTTCTCAACTTTTCAGTGGTTCTTTCAAACGAAATCCAAGAAACCCAAAGTGTTACCACCTGCAAATGTTTGTGCTAAAATTTCAAATATCTATACAAAGTTCTCATTCTGTCCGCCTGGTTTTTGAATTCCTTATTATGCTGCTTCGTATTTAGCATCTGCTGCAAAAATATCCTCCCGTTTTCTCCCTCTATTATTAGCCCTGAGATGCTATTCTCTTCTCTTTCATACCTAATAAACACTTCTGGGCTTAAATAACCCCACGAGAATTCATCTTTTTGAGATCTGTAATATCTATAAACAAAAGTCATATATCCAACTTCAAACATTATTATATCTTCTATATCACCTATATTGCTACTATATCTATTTAGATCTTTAATTTTCACTGATTCAAAATTGTTGTCAAATATGTTTCTCACCCACTGCGCCACTACTTTATAATCGATCATTTTGCCGTACAAATACCTATAAAATATCTCGCTTTTTTCCGGCTTTATCTCAATCGCTACATCCTTCCCCTCCCAAAGGATCAAAAGTCTTTCGCCATCTACCTCGTATTTCAAAAACCTATCCGGCACCGTTATCTTGTGCCTTTGCACTATTTCCTCAATCAATTCTTTTGTTTTTTCCTTGCCTATGGTTTCCCAAAGTCTTATGTTTTTTGATACAACATAGCACATATCACCTTCAAACCCAAGTTTGAAACCTTTGCCCGAAAAACTTGCTTTTTGATCCAGCCAGACAACGAAAGTCGTATCCCCCGCTTTGAATATAAACATTTTATCTTGAGGATCAGACTTGTGCTTTTTTCCTATCCTGACCTCGCATAAGAACTCAAACACCTTCTCACTCAAACCCCTAACTTCTCTTTCGCATCTTCCAGTTGACCTATATTTTCCATCTTTGCTGATCTCAATTTTACAATCACCTAATTGAATTATCAATCCTTCCATCTCAAAAAACAATTTTCGTTTGTTTTACAAAATTTCTATTTTGATGCAACCGCAATCATAATCTATCCCGCTGAATTTCAAAGCCTGATTGTAATATACTTTCAAATTTCCATGTTTCAAAAGCATACTTTCCAACTCTGATTTCAACCCCACCTTATCTGGCTCTTCTTTGCTTAACTATTTTCACTCAACAATTTCAATAGCCCATTTAAATCTACTTTATTCAGTATTATGACCCATCCCCTTTTGGTTTCAAAATTCCAGCCCTAGCATCAAACCCAAGTTCTTCACGAAACCCCTTGCGTCAAAAACATAATAGCATGTTAAATGATGCTCTAAAACTACAAAATCACATATTATAATTGATTTGAAAACAGTCAGATATTTAAAAAGTTTAATGTCAACTTATTCACGCAATTCTTTGTAAGTTAAATAACGAATATCAGATTCATATGCGAGGAAAGATTTTACATAAACATCGTTATAAAAATTTGCTAATTTTTGTATTCTTTTATATTATTCTTAGCGAGATTAAAAAAAAAAGCGAGAAACATGCAAGCTCTTAAGAGTAAGATAATTCAGCTTGCTAAAAAAGTATATGAGGAGCTTGGTCCTTTTGGGTTTATTGAGGAGGTAAGATACGAGATTGCGCTTGCATATGAGTTTAGGAAAAATGGATTGAAATATCTTGAGCAACTTCAGGTCAATATCATGTATGATGATCAAATCGTAAAGGAAGGAAAGGTTGACTTTATAGTTTTTGATGAAAATGAGAAAAATGGTATCCTTGTTGAGTTGAAGGCTAAAGAGAAGATCACCGGTGAGTATTTGCATCAGCTTTTCACATATTACAAGGCGATAAAATCTTCAAATAGTGGATTTCCAAAATTTATATCAGAAAAGATCAACGGTGGATTAATATTGAACTGGGAATTGGACAAAAGCATACTTTTAGAAAATTTCAAAGATTCTGTTGAAAGCCATCATGTTCCTATAGAAGATGTAATGAAGAGGTACGAACGGGAGTTTGATCTTTGGATTGTTGATATTTCGCTCACTGACAAGGATGAGGATGTTGTGGGAGATAACAAAGAGAAAAAGAGAAAGAAGAAAATCTAAACTGTTCATTGTCAGTGTGATTTATTTTTTCGTTGTAATCTGAAAAGCAAAGGGAGTCCCTTCAATCCCTCACGGGTACAATTCAAACTGTCGTTAAGAGGTGCGATAGTACTCCAACAAAGCCCAATTCACACATTATAACAACTTCCCAACCCAAAATCAACCCCCTTCCGTTAACTTCTTCACCTTACTTTACCCAAAACCACATCATATTTTGTCCTTTGCATCTTCTCAATTTCCCATCCGCCCCTTTTGATTTTCTCACAACCTCTTAACAATCCCAACCACCTTTTTTACCCATTACAAACACACTCCAAACTCAACAACCACACAAACCAACAAACAAAATCAAACATACCCCAATCCCTCACA
>JBCNVC010000155.1:0-2491 GCA_039630395.1 Candidatus Kryptonium sp.
CCTCGACGATAGGGTGGATATAAAGATTGAGCCAACAAGCAATAATGCTTATGTTGAATTAATAAAATATCAAATTCAAAAGATAATTTTGAAAGTGAATGCGACAGGGAATAATCTTTTGTTTCTAAGTGAAACCTGGTATCCAAACTGGAAATGTTATATTGACGGTAAAGAAGTTCCGGTTTACAAAGCTAATTATGTTTTCCGTGCTGTTGTAGTTCCACCGGGTACACACGAGATTGTGTTCATTTATGAGGATAAAGAATTTGAACTTGGTAGCAGAATAAGCTTATTTATAAATATCCTTATCCTTGGTGCACTCTTAGTTTCACTTATCCCGTATGTTAAAAAACTTGCTGTTAAAAGCGAAAAGCAATGAAAATTCTTATCCTTTCGCATAAAATGCCATATCCTCCAAAAGATGGAGGAAGTATTGTAACACTAAACTATGCGAAAGAATTAGCAAATCTTGGCTGTGAAGTTACTATTTTAGCTATGAATACTTACAAGAGAAAATTTGAGGTAGATAAAATTCCGGAAGAATTAAAAAAATTAATAAAATTTTACGCGGTTGATGTTGATACGAAGATAAGGCTTGTGTATCTTTTTATAAATATATTTCAAGATGTTTCATACCACATTTGGCGTTATGGAGCGTCCTCAAAGTATAAAAACACTTTGCTTGAAATTTTAAATAGTGATAAATTTGACATCGTTCAACTTGAGGGATTATACCTAGCACCCTACTTAGGCTTAATTAAAAATAAAACAAATGCTAAGATCATCTTACGCTCACATAACATAGAATATGAAATCCTTGAAAGATATGCCGACTGGGAAAGCTCAATTTTAAAAAAATACTGGTTAAAAGTTCAATCCGAAAGATTAAGAAAATATGAGTTCAAGGTATTAAATCAGTTTGATGCAGTTATCGCTATAACAGAAAGAGACGCAAGGGTTTTCAAGGAAAACAATTGTAAGGTTCCAATTTTTGTAGCTCCAGCTGGAATTGAAATTGACAATTACAAAGTACAACCAACATTAATTGAACCAAATTCGCTGTTTTTCATAGGTGCGCTTGACTGGTTTCCAAATCAACAAGGTCTTGAATGGTTCTTGAAGAATGTATGGATGGAATTGCATGAAAAGCTTCCAGAATTAAAATTTTATATTGCAGGTCGCAATCCAAATTTATGGAGATTCTCTTCAAAGATTTCTAAATTTCCAAATGTTGAACTTATTGGTGAAGTTGAAGATGCTATTGAATTCATGAGAAACAAAGAAATAATGGTAGTTCCAGTTTTTGCCGGAAGCGGAATAAGAGTGAAAATCATTGAAGCTCTTGCGATGGGGAAAATTGTTATAACAACGAGCATTGGAATTGAGGGAATTGAGTATGGAAACTCAAAGAATATTTTAATCGCTAATACAAAAGATGAATTCGTCCAAAGTATTTTGAATTGCCCTAAAATCTTTGATTCTTTACAAGGTGATTTTATGGATCTTTCTAAATATGACATTAAAATTTTAGCAAATTTTTTGCTTGAGTTTTATAAAAAAGTAACAAAACAAGCTCAAAACTAATATGACCGATGTAAATACCAATAAAAATGAAGACGAAATTTTCTGGAACATAGAGCTATGGATAACTTACCCTACACATCACAACATAAAATTTTATGGTGCCTATGTAGCAAGCGATTCTGAAACAGAAAACAACGATAGAAAATTTAGAGAAATTGAAAACAAAATAAAGCTAGATAAATCAAAACTTGGAAAATTATATGCGAATAACCTTTATTGGTTCCTTTGTTAAAACGAAAACTGGAATTGAAAGAGTTAATGAAGAACTAATAAAAAAATTAATTCAAGATGACAAAATAGAAAAAATAGATATCATAACAACAAAACAAAGAGCTTATCTACAAGATGCGATAATAAAAAGCGATAAAGTTAGACTCCAAGCTTTTCCTACTTCTTTTTTAAAATTACTTTTTCTTATTCCAAGATTCATAAAAACGATCAGAGGTAATCCAATTTGTGTCATAGCCAATATAAGACCCCTAGCAATTTTAGCTTATCTCTGTTGCTTTTTCAAGTGTCAAACCAAAATAATTCAAATTGTACCTGATATCATCGCTTGGCATTATCCCAAACTTTTTCCATTTATTATCTCTTTATCATTTAAAGTTTTTGGTGTCTTATTTAAAAAGTTTCCTTCTTTATATATCGTTCATTCTGAATTCACGAAAAATGATCTAATTACAGAGTGGGGGATAGATGAGAAGAAAATAAAAGTTGTAAAATTAGGAACCTTCATTAAACCCTATCAACATAGGGATAATTTTGGAAGTAAGAAAATTTTATTCGTCGGAACAATAGAGCCGAGGAAAGGGCTTGACAAGTTGCTTGATGCGTATGAGATTGTCAGGCAAGAAATACCAGAGGTTGAGCTTATTATATGTGGCAAGATAGGATGGAAGGTAAAAGA